>JAEEUA010000078.1 GCA_016286775.1 Bacteroidales bacterium | reverse complement strand
TTCCAACTGACGACTTTGCACGAGCTTGAGCATCTGTCGCTGGATGCTCTCGATGGAGCCGAGGTAGTTGTGCGAACGGTCGAGGTAGTTCATCAAGTAGCCGCCCTTGATCTGGTCGGACTGCTGGAGGCTCTTGTTGGCCTGCTGGAGCTGCTGGTTGGAGACCTTGAGGTCGTTGTTGGCCTGGGCAAGCAGTCCCCTCGTTGCCTTGAGCTTCCGGTTGAGACGAACCTGCGAGAAGATGACGAGCGTCATGATGAGGGCGGTGAGGAGGAGGCCGATGATGATCAGACGTGTTTCGCGCTTCTCGTTTTCGATTCGGTCATGATGCGATTCGTCGATGATGGGGAAGATGGACGACACCTCGAAGGTGCGGAGATTGGACTTGCAGAGATTGGCGTCCTCGAGGGCACAGAACAGGTAGTCGTAGGCTCGGTCGATGTCGCCCATCTGGTGGAGCTGGGCTGCGAGTTCGGGCAGGGCCATGTATTCGGTGATGCCGCTGCGGATATCGGCGATGGCCGTGAGTATCAGATAGCGGAGCTGCAGCGCGGGATTGTCGGTCCTGCCGTATGCCTCGGAGAGCCGCGAATAGGCAAAGGTGCGCTGTTCGGGGTTGCAGCGGGCCATCAGGTTGAGGAGCGTGTCGATGCAGCGCTGGTAATCGCCGTAATCGTAGTAGAGGTTGGTGCGGATGATGGTGCGGTTGACCTCCTCGGGTTCGTACATCAGGATGGAATCGTGCCAGACGCGTGCCTCCTCGAGCATCCGGGGCCAGATGCGCGGCATGATGCGCTGGGTGTAGTCGGCCCGCCAGCCCATGATGGCATGTTGCACGTTGTAGTAGCGCAGCAGGGTGGTCGGGTCGCATTCGTCGAGCCGGATGGCCTCGAGCTGCTGGAAGGCGGTGTGATAGAGTCCCCGCATGCCCAGGACACGTGCCTCGTCCACCTGACAACAGAGCTGCAGCTGGCGGTCGGATGCATATTCGGGGAGGCTGCGCAGCTTGTCGAGGGCGCTGAGCGCACTATCGGTCTGAAAGTGGAGATAGAGGTCGTAGAGCTCGGTCAACGTCCGGACACGCTCGTAGCCCGTGCGCTTGGTCGCAAGATGCAGGAGGCTATCGGCTCGCTTGAACCGCAGCTGCTGATAGTCTCTCTTGTGGGCAATCGCTTCGTCGAGACGTTCCAGGAGCCTGGATACCGGTAGTTGCTCTTCGTCGGTCTGTGCCTGGAGCGGGAACTGGATTGCCCAGAAGAGGGTGATGAGGAGGGGGAGGAATTTCAAAAGATATTTTTGGGAGTTGATGGGGGTTGATGGGGGTTGATGGGGGTTGATGGGAGCTGATGGGGGTGATGGGAGTTGATGGGAGTTGATGGGAGTTAATGGGGGTTAATGGGAGTTGATGGGGGGTGATGGGGGTTGATGGGAGTTGATGGGAGTTAATGGGAGTTAATGGGAGTTGATGGGAGTTAGTGGGAGTTGATGAGACGATGCTTTCGCCTGATGGGAATGGGGCCCAAGAAACATTTGTCCCTTAGAATCTCTTCAAATCCCTTAGAATCCCTTCAAATCCCTTAGAATCCCTTCAATCCCTTCGAATCCCTTCAATCCCTTCAAATCCTTAAACTAATCGTGATCCTTGATGAGCCAGACGGCGGCACTGCCGAGGAGGAGCAGGGTGCCGGCCAGGACGAGCATATCCACCTCGGGAGCCAGGACGCCGGGAGTGGTGAAGAACACCTTGAGGATCAGACCGCCAATGGCTGCTGCGACAATCTGCGGCACGCAGATGGTGCAGTTAAAGAGACCGAGATACGTGCCCACATGGCCGCCCTTGAGCGAATTGGTGAAGATCGTGAAGGGAAGTGCCAGCATGGCTGCCCAGGCTGCGCCGATGAGCAAGAACGAGGCAAAGAGCCCGTATTGGCTGTGGATGAAGTAGGTGGAGATGAAGCCGATGCCGCCCATGATGAGCGAGACGGTGTAGGCTACCTTATTGCTCTTGAAGCGTGGGATGATGGTGGCCCAGAATACGGAACCGATGGCCTGGACGGCAAAGAGGATGCCTACCCAGTTGCCTGCGTCCTGATACTGCTGCGAAGCGGTGTCGAGCACGACGGCTCCGGCTTCGGTAAGCTTGGTGGGCGCATCGAAGGCACCGTGTGCTACCGTTCCGTTGGTATAGGTCCACATGTACATGAACGCTGCCCAGCAGAAGAACTGCACGAGGCCGACGGTCCAGAAGGTGGAAGGTGCCTTCTTGAGGAGTTCGAGCATACCGGGCTCGTCCTCATGCTCCTTGGGATCGACGGGGTGGTACTCGTTGTACTCCTGGGGCGGATACTCCTTCACCATGACGGAGGTGTAGATGACGCAGATGATGAGGATGGCGGCACCGATGTAGAAGGCATACTTCACCGTGTCAGGCACGACGCCGGTGGGAGCTGTGCCCGAGATGCCGAAGGTGGCAAACAGGAAGGGGAAGAGGAAGCCGACCACCGAACCGGCGTTGCAGAGGAACGACTGGATGGAGTAGGCGGTGGTCTTCTGCTTCTCGTTGACCATATCGCCGACCATCATCTTGAAGGGCTGCATGGCCATGTTGATGGAGGTGTCGAGCAGCATGAGCATGACGGCACCGAAGACCATGGCCTGTCCCACCGACAGGCCGAGCGAGCCGGCATTGGGCAGGAAGCACATGACGAGGATGGCGACGATGGCACCGATGAAGAGATAGGGAATACGGCGGCCGTAGCGCGTCCAGGTGCGGTCGGAGTACTTGCCGACGAGGGGCTGGACAATCATGCCCATGATGGGAGGCAGGAGCCAGAAGAACGAAAGGGAGTGCGGATCGGCACCGAGGGTGGCGAAGATGCGCGAGATGTTGGCGGACTGAAGCGCGTAGGCAATCTGCACGCCAAAGAAGCCAAAGCTGATGTTGATCAACTGACTGAATTTCAAGTCAGGAAGTTGCTTAGCCATAGGAATAGATATTTGGGGATATTAAGGGATATTTGGGGATATTAAGGGATATTTGGGGACGTCACATTTGCCTGGTCGGGATGGGGCCCAAGAGACATTTGTCCCTTAGAATCCCTTAAAATCCCTTAAAATCCCTTAGAATCCCTTCAAATCATTTATCTGTTAGCGGCATCGATCATGCTGGCGATGCGCTGGTTGAAGGCCTTGCACTTCATGAGCTGCTCGAGGGTGAGGTGCATGCGATAGCGCCAGTAGTGGCGAGGATTGGCGGGGATGTTGATGCGTTCGGCATTGGCGTCGGCCAGACGCAGGTCGCCGTCGATGGCAAGCCAGTCCTGGAAGGGCAGGATGCAGAGCAGCGAGGGGCAGGTGAGGTGGTCGTTGACGATGCGTGCGCAGATCTCGGGAGTGGCTGTTGCGGGGCAATCGCCCTTGCCGCCCAGTTCCTCGTAGTAGAACTTGCGGGTGAGTTCGGGATCGAGCTCCCACCACTGGCGGAGTGTCTCGGTGTCGTGGGTGCCTGTGGTGCAGACGCTGCGCTCGGGATACCAGCGGACGTGGCCGAAGGTGTCCTGCGGGCTCTTGGGCATGCGCTGGATCTCGAGCGAGAGGATCTGCAGCTGGTTCATGGCCCACGGTACGCAGTCGGGCACCATGCCGAGGTCTTCGCCGCAGACGATCATCTGGGTGGAGTTGACCAGTGGCGGCAGCTTCATCATGGCCTGCTCGTACCAGAACTGGTTGTGACGACGATAGAAGTAGTCGTTGTAGAGACGGTCGAACGCCTCCTTCTCCCACCACTGCAGACGGCTGTAGGTGTAGTCGAGCTGTGCGGAGATGCGGGGGTGGTACATGCCCTTGGACTTGTGGTCCTCGAGGAAGAGCACGTTGCTGATGAGGCTGTAGATGGTCTCCTTGAGGTCGAGGTTGCGCTGCTTCTTCTTGCCGGAGAAGAAGCCTTCGACCTGTCGCTGGGTGGCGAACTGGGGCTTCATGCACCAGATGTCGTCGTGAACATGGTCGAGGAAGGTGTCCTTGACGTAGGTGACGGGGTCCTTGCCGTCGAGCCAGCGCGGGTCTTCGTCGTGGTAGTGGTTGAGCGGACTGAGGCGCTTCTCAAGCAGGTCGTCGTTGATGAAGGGTTCGGTCATGAACTCCTTCTGGAAACTGAGGCCGTAGGACTCGATTTCGGAGGGCGACATGGGCAGCGAGGGTGCGAACTGGCCCAGCAGACCATGGACGGAGTGGGTGGGAATCTCCCAGATGCGGAAGAAGCCGAGGATGTGGTCGATGCGGTAGGCCGAGAAGTACTCCTGCATCTTGCGGAAGCGCTTGAGCCACCACTTGAGGCCGTCCTTGAGCATGCTATCCCAGTTGTAGGTGGGGAAGCCCCAGTTCTGGCCGTTGGCCGAGAAGGGATCGGGCGGAGCGCCTGCCGAGCCGTTCATGTTGAAGTAGAATGGTTCGACCCATGCCTCGACCGAAGCACGGCTGATGCCGATGGGGATGTCGCCCTTGAGGATGACGTCGTGCTCGCGGGCATAGGTGGAGGCTTCGAGCAGCTGGATGTGGAGCTGGTACTGGATGTAGTAGTAGAAGCCTACGTCATGATGCTTGGGGGAATGGCTGTCGGTGAAGGCATCGATCTCCTCCTTGTTGTACACCTTGTAGTTGGGCCACTTGGTGAAGTCGGGTGTGCCGAAGGCATCGCGGAGCACCGAGAAGGCGGCGTAGGGACGCAGCCACTCCTCGTTGGCTTCGAAGAAGGTCTTGAAGCCAGTGGTGCGGAAACACTTCTTGCCCTCCTGCTCGTAGAGGTCGCGGATGTAGGCACGCTTGGTGTTGTTGACGCGCTCGTAGTCGATCTGCTTCAAGGCGTTGAGCTCGACGCGCTTGGCCTCGTAGTCGGCAGCCTTAGCCTCGTCCTTGAGGGCGGGCAGCTGGCGCAGGTCGAGGTACTGCGGATGGAAGGCGTAGATCGAAATGGAGTTGTAGGGGTAGGAGTCGGTCCAGGTGCCGGTGATGGTGGTGTCGTTGATGGGGAGTATCTGGACGCATTTCTGATGCGTCAGCACTGCCCAGTCGATGAGCCGCTTGAGGTCGCCGAAGTCGCCCACGCCGAAGCTGCCTTCGCTGCGGAGCGAGAAGATGGGCATGGCTATGCCGGCTACGCGGCGGGCATCGTGCCAGGCGTCGTTGAGGTCGAGCTGTTTCTTGCTGGGAGCCACGTTCTCGATGACATGGGCCATGCTGTTGCGCTCCTGGCGGATGCAATAGCCGTCGCGATAGACGCCGTAGCGGTAGAGCAGCGGCAGGCCGCCCTTCGGCAGTTCGATGTCGGTTGAACCTTCCCAGATTTCGCCGTCGGTAGTGTTGAGGGCTACCACTTTGTCGGCAATCATCACACCGATGGACTCTCCCCATACGGTGCGATAGTGGATCTTGAAATTGAGTTTCATGTGTATTACTGTTTTGTTGTGTTTTTATTTGGGGCCGACCAAATACGGTCGGCGCGGAGACAATTTTTTAGGGCCGACCAAGGATGGTCGGCGCGTTGACAACTTTAGAAAGCCAGAGCGTCGTGGGGGTTGCAGGTGAAGTCGTGGCCCTGGAGGGTGCCCGAGAAGGGGGCGTCGCTGAAGTTGGCGATGACGATCAGCTGGTCGGAGGGGGAGGTGCGCTGGAAGGCGAAGACGCCGGCGGCCTTCATCGCGGGTGTGGTGAGGTCGGTGGTGGTGCCATGGACGGCGGCATCGCGCTGAGCCAGGCGGAGCACCTCCTCGTAACGGGCGCGGATGGCGGCGTATTCGGCGGGCAGACGGGTTTCGTCCCAACCGACCTGCTTCCAGGCCTTCTGGCGCTCCAGGCCCCAATAGTCGAAGATGGTGGTTCGCCCGTCGGCACCCTGGAAGCCTTCGGCATCCATCGACGGCTCACCCAGTTCGCCGGCAAAATAGTGCATATAGGGATTGCCGTTGATCAGGGCGCTGACGTAGAGTGCGGGGATGGCTGCCTGGGGATTCCTGCCGAAGAAGTCGGAGGCGATGCGCTGCTCGTCGTGGTTCTCGAGGAAGTTGAGCATGTGGCTGCTGACCTTGGGGTTGGTATAGGTGGGCAGCGTGAGACACGCCTGGATGGCATCGACGGGACGACGCCCTTCGACCACGCTGCGGATGGAGTCGTAGAGCTCCACCTTGTCGTAGAGATAGTCGAAGCCGCCCGTGACGATATAGTCCTCATAGACACGGGGATTGTAGATTTCGGCGATGAAGAGCACGTCGGGATACTGCTCCTTGACGCGGCCGATGCCATAGTGCCAGAATTCGTAGGGCACCATCTCTGACATGTCGCAGCGGAACGCATCGACGCCCTTGGAGCACCAGTAGAGCAGGATGTCGCTCATCTTGACCCAGGTGGAGGGGATGGTGATGGTGCCATCGGCATTCTCCCACGCCTTGACGCGAGTGCCGTCGGCCTTGTATTCGACGCCGTAGTTCAGCTTGATGGTCTCGTACCAGTCGTAGGGCGATGGGGTGGCGGAGCCAAAGACGTCGTTGCCCGTAACCTTGGCGGGGCGTTCGACGTAGGAGTCGGCGGTCCTGACATTCTTCTTCGCCTTGGCATTCTCGTCCTTCACCTCGTTCCAGATGAGCGTCTGGCCTGGGAAGTAATAGAAGTTGTTGTTCAGGTCGAACGCCACGTCGGTCTTGTCGCCGGCACCCAGGTCCTCGATGCCCTCGGGGCAGGAGATGGAGTGGTATTCGCGGGCCACATGATTGGGCACGAAGTCCATCACGACCTTGAGGCCGGCCTCGTGGCTGCGCCGAACGAGGGCTTCGAACTCCTCGGTGCGGCGGTTGACATCGTCGGCGATGTCGGCACTGACGGCATAGTAGTCGCAGATGGCGTAGGGAGAGCCTGCATTGCCCTTGACGACGGCTGCTGTCTGGCGGGGCAGCCCGTACTGGCTCCAGTCGGTCTTGGTGGCCTGCTGGAGGATGCCGGTGTACCAGACGTAGTTGCAGCCCAGGCGACGGATGCTCTGCAGGGCCTCGGGGGTGATGTCGCTCATGCGCCCGCATCCGTTCTGCTCGCGCGTACCATTATATATATTTGTGGTATTGTCGTTGCCAAAGATGCGGACCATCATCTGATAAATGACGATCTTACCCTGCGTTGCATCAGCGTCGGGAGTAGGGGTGGGTTTTGTTGCACAACCTGTGCAAGCCAGTGCTGCCAACAGGGCAGCGGAAAGGACGATGTTTTTCATAAATGGGTGTATAGTTTTAATCACTGACTGTTATAAAAGCTGGCTCAGCGTGCATTTTGGGCGTGTTCTTTTGGTTTTTTCGTGGCAAAGATAATGCGTTTTGTGCAATCAGCCAAAAAAAATATGCAATTTTTTGAAAAAAATTTGGATTTTCTTGATTTATCCTCTATCTTTGTCGCCGAAAAACAACAAATTTATCTTTACAATGAAAAAAACACGATTTGTATTAATCCTCATGTTTAGCCTATTGACACATCTGCTTGGGTCGGCGGCAGCACCGAAACTCAACCATATGCATCCCCTCAACTGGTGGAGTGGCATGCGGAATCCTGAACTTCAGGTTCTCCTGCATGGAGATAACATCGGAGACTGCACGGTTACCCTCACACAAGCACAGAATGTGTCGTTGATACGTGTTGAGAAGGTCACCAATCCCAACTACCTCTTTGTATATCTGGATCTGCGCTATGCGCCCTCACAGACTTTCTATTTTACGCTCACCAAGCCCGGACAGAAGAAAGCATACCTCGCCCAGCCTTTTGAACTGAAGGAACGTACGGGCGAGGCCATCGTTCCTTTTGGCCCCGAGGATGTGCTGTACCTGCTGATGCCCGACCGCTTCATCGACGGCAATCCGAAGCTGGACCATGTGCCGGGGATGGTGGAGCCGAAGGTTGACCGGGAGGCGCGCAACGACTTCGGACGGCATGGCGGCGACCTGGCGGGTATCGGCATGGCGCTGGATTACCTCGACGAACTGGGCATCACGGCCATCTGGCCTACGCCGGTGCAGGAGAACGATGTGCGGAGCTCGTACCACGGCTACTCGATCACGGACTACTATCGGATTGACCCGCGCCTGGGCAGCAACGAGGACTATCGACAGCTGGTGGAGCAGTGCCACAAGCGCGGCATCAAGATGGTGATGGACCTGGTGTTCAACCATTGCGGCGTGAACAACTTCCTCTTCAAGGACCTGCCCGCCAAGGACTGGTTCAACTTCAACTCGACCTTCGAGGCCTGCGCGCATCGAACTGCATCGATCGGCGATCCGCACGCCAGCCAGTGGGACCTGAAGCACACGACCGACGGATGGTTCACCGACAATATGCCCGACTGGAACCAGCGCAATCCGCTCGTGAAGGACTACCTGATCCAGAGCAGCATCTGGTGGGTGGAATATGCGAAGATCAACGGCATCCGACAGGACACCTATCCCTATTGCGACCAGGAGATGATGCGCGACTGGAACCTGGCGCTCGAACGCGAGTATCCGGGGTTCGTGATTGTGGGGGAGACGTGGATCAACAGTGCGCCGAGCATTGCCTACTGGCAGAAGGATTCGAAGCTCTCGGCGCTGAACAGCGAGCTGCGCAGCGTGATGGACTTTCCGCTGATGCACCTGCTCAACACGGTGGTGGACGAAGAGAGCACCGACTACGATGCGGGCCTGATGAAGCTCTACTATTACCTCTCGGGCGACTTCATCTATGCCGACACGAACTATCTGCTCACCTTCCTCGACAACCACGATACGAGCCGCTTCCAGACCAACGAGGAACAGTCGAAGAACGTGGCACGCTACAAGCAGGCCCTGTTGCTGCTGCTGACCTTGCGCGGCATCCCCCAGATCTACTACGGCGACGAGATCGGCATGTTTGCGCACAAGGAGTGGGGCGACGGACGGATGCGCCAGGACCTGCCGGTGGAGGTGCTCCAGGCTTCGGGGCGCAATGCGCTGCAGAGCGAATACTTCGACTTTGCGAGCAAGCTGCTGCGCTGGCGCCGCACGTGCAAGGCAGTGCACCGGGGACATCTCACCCAGTTTGCCCTGCAGAACGGATGCTATGCCTATAGCCGCAGCCTCGAGGGACAGCGCGTCAGCGTGTTCGTGAACGGCACGAGCGAAGAACGGGAGATCGACCTGGAACGCTATGCCGAGATCCTTCCCTCGCGTACGGCGAAGGATGTGCTCACCGGAAAACCGGTAAACCTGGGCGAAAAATTGACTTTGCCTGGGCGCGGATTCCTGATTCTGGAGTTCTAAGGACATTATATTTTTGTCTGAGAGCAACTAATCCCAACTAACTGAAAATGAGGAGTAAATTTGTACAAAACTGAAAAATACGTTTATATTTCCAACTTACACACTTCCATTGAGCCAAAAAAATGCTTACCTTTGCACCGCTGGAAACATCGCTATTCAGCTATTGCTATGATTGCACTTACCCGACCATCAGTCGGAGAAACTAAAGACATACATACTCTAACACAATACTTTTTTTTAAAAACAAAAACCAAAAACAAAACATGAAAACGAAGTTCAGCTTCCGATTCCTCGTGGCTATGGTCGCAGGAATCTTCATGTCGGTCAGTGTATTTGCCCAGGATCTTCCGGTCACTGGTACGATCATTGACGACTTTGGAGAGCCTGTCCTTGGTGCGAACGTTGTGGTCAAAGGCACAGCCAATGGCGCAACGACCGACCTCGACGGCAACTTTTCATTCCGTGCCCCCAAGGGCAGCACGATTGTAATCTCCTTCATCGGATACAAGTCCCAGGAGGTGATTTTCGATGGTTCTCCTCTTAACATCACCCTGCAGGAGGATTCCGAACTCCTCGAAGACGTGGTAGTCATCGGTTACGGTGTGGCTCGCAAGAACGACTTGACGGGCTCGGTTACCGCCATGAAACCCGATGAGAAGAACCGTGGCGTTGTTACCAACGCACAGGACATGCTTCAGGGCAAGATTGCCGGTGTGAACGTTACACCTGGCTCTGGTGCTCCTGGTACAGGTGCCACCATCCGCGTGCGTGGCGGTTCGTCACTGAATGCGTCGAACGACCCACTCATCGTGATCGACGGTATGGCTATGGATAACCAGGGCGTGAAAGGTCTGTCGAACGGCCTTTCGATGGTGAACCCTGCCGACATCGAGACCTTCACCGTGCTGAAGGACGCATCAGCCACCGCCATCTATGGTAGCCGTGGTTCGAATGGTGTCATCATCATTACCACCAAGAAAGGCGCCAGCGGCAAGCCGAAGATCAGCTACAATGGTAGTGTAAGCCTCAGCACCGCTGCCAACCGTGTGGACGTGATGGATGCAGACGAGTATCGCAAATTCATCACCACCTATTACGGTTCTGATTCGGAGGCTGCCTCCCTGATGGGCAGCGCTTCGACCGACTGGCAGGATGAGATCTACCAGAACGCCATCAGCCACGACCACAACGTGACGGTTACCGGCAGTCTGAAGAGCATTCCCTACCGCTTCTCGGCAGGCTATACCGACCAGGAAGGTATCCTGAAGACCTCGGCCTTCAAGCGTACTACAGCCAGCTTGAACCTCAACCCCAAGTTCTTCGACAACCACCTCACCGTGACAGCCAATGCCAAGTTCATGTATGCCAACACCAACTATGCCAACACCGCAGCCGTGGGTGAGGCCGGTCGCTTCGACCCAACCCAGCCCGTGAAGGCTTCCGGTTTCGAAAACTTCGGCGGCTACTTCACCTGGACCGACAACGGCGCAGCCTTGAACGATCCTGCCTATCCTTTGACCAAGAACAGGAATTCCGCTTCGAACCCAGTGGCCCTCCTCAACGAGAAGGATGACGTGGCCTATTCGCGCTCCTGGCAGGGCAGCCTCGAACTTGACTACAAGATCCATGGCTTCGAGGACCTTCGTCTGCACATGAATTTTGCCGGTGACTACGGCAACGGTTCGCAGTACACCACCTATGAGCAGTGGGGCCAGTCGAACTTCTACTATGGCAACGACGGCTATTCGGCAGAAGAGAAGTTCAACCTCACCTATTCGGCCTACGCACAGTATATGAAGGACTTCAACGAGGCCAATCACTTCGACCTCATGGTCGGCTACGAATGGAGTCACATGAAGTACTGGGGCAGCAGCGCCTATGCTGACACCCGCACCGGCGGACAATACTCCAAGAGCCAGGGACGCTGGATGCAGGAGTCGTACCTCGTTTCGTTCTTCGGTCGTATGAACTACAACCTCCTCGACCGCTACCTCCTCACCGTGACTGTCCGTGATGACGGCTCGTCGCGCTTCAAGGACCACTGGGCACTGTTCCCATCGGTTGCCCTGGGCTGGAAGCTCAAGGATGAGGCCTTCCTGATTGACGTGGATTGGCTCTCTGAGGCCAAGGTTCGTCTGGGCTGGGGTAAGACCGGCCAGCAGGATGGCATCGGCAACTACAACTATTTCGCTTCGTATCACGTGAACAGCGACAACATCGATGGCCGCTATCCGATTATCGGCGTGAATGACTCGGGTCTCCTCTATCGTCCGAACGCTTACAACGAGAACCTGAAGTGGGAGACCACCACCACGACCAATGTCGGTATCGACCTCGGCTTCCTGCGTGACCGCTTCACGTTCAATGCCGACTGGTATTACCGCAAGACGACCGACCTGATCAACACGGCCACCGTCAGCGCTGGTACCAACTTCCGCAACCAGGTGACTTCGAACATCGGTTCGATGAAGAATACGGGTATCGAGCTGGCAGCCACCATCCGTCCTATCCAGACCAAGGACTGGCAGTGGGAAATCACCACCAACTTCACCTACAACAAGAACGAGATTACCGAGCTGACCGGCGAAAGTGCCGTGGTCAAGACCGGTGGCATCTCGGCTGGTACAGGCAATACCTGCCAGGCACATTCGCCAGGCCATCCGAAGCACAGCTTCTACGTTTACCAGCAGGTGTATGATTCGAATGGTATGCCTCTCGAAGGTGTCTATGTGGACCGCAATGCCGATGGTCAGATCAATGATTCGGACCTCTACTTCTACAAGAGCCCCGATGCTCCGTTCTCGGCTGGCTTGAGCTCGCGTCTCAGCTATAAGAACTGGGACCTCGGCTTCTCGCTCCGTGCCAACTTCGACAACTACGTCTTCAACGACACCGAGGCCGGCAAGATGAATATTGACAAGCGCTACGACAGCTCGTTCAGCTACCTCCAGAACGGTACCCTCAAGGGCGTGGAGCGCAACTGGAAGACCTACGACCATGCCATCTCCGACTACTGGGTGGAGAATGCCAGCTTCCTCAAGTGCGACAACATCACCCTGGGCTACAGCTTCAACAAGCTCTTCGGTACGAAGATCAGCGGCCGTGTGAACGCTTCTGCCACCAACGTCTTCACCATCACCAACTATGAAGGTGTGGATCCTGAAGTCTATGGCGGTATCGACAACAACATGTACCCACGTCCATTTACCGTGCAACTGGGTCTCCAACTTAACTTCTAATTTCGTATTACCACTATGAAGAAATATATTCTTTCACTTGCTTCACTTGCATTGCTGATGGGTATGAGTTCTTGCGTCAACGATTTGGATGTTACTCCAAAGGACCCAAGCACTACGATGGTACCCGACGAGTTAGCTCTCTATGCAAAGTGCTATGCTAACATTGGACTGGCCGGCAACACCGGTGCCAATGGTGACTGTGATATCGACGGCCTCGATGGCGGTACCACAGGTTATGTGCGTCAGCTCTGGAATGCCCAGGAGCTTCCTACCGATGAGGCTATCTGCGCCTGGGGCGACCCCGGCATCCCGGCCTTCAACTACAACCAGTACGATGCCTCCCACCCCATGCTCCGCGGCTTCTACTATCGTCTCTATACGGGCATTGCCTTCTGCAACCACTACCTGAGTGTCTGCGAAGGTGTCGATGCACGTCGTACAGCTGAGGTGCGCTTCATCCGTGCTCTCGACTACTATTACCTGATGGACCTCTTCGGAAGAGTGCCCTTCACACTCGAGATTTCGGCAGAGAGCCCCCAGCAGATTGATCGTGATGCGCTCTTCAACTGGATTGAGAGCGAACTCTTGGAGCTTCTGCCCGACTTGCGTGAACCACGTGCCCTCAAGAGTTCGGATAGCGGCTATGGAAGTGTTGACCAGGATGCAGCCAACCTGCTCCTTGCCCGCATGTATCTGAATGCCGAGGTCTATACGAAAGCTGCTCGTTGGGCCGATGCAAAGAACTATGCCAAGAAAGTTGTAGATGGTCCTCATAAGCTCAATACCACGGGCATGAATGGCTGGAGCCCCTACCAGATGCTCTTCATGGGCGACAATGGTGAGACCAGTGCCGCTACAGAGGCCATCTTCCCCATTCTGCAGGATGGTAAAACTACCACTTCTTGGGGTACATCTCTCTTCCTTATGGCATCGACCTGGAAGTCGGACATGAACATCAACTCCGACTTTGGTACTACCGAGTTCTGGGCTGGTAACCGTGCACGTCGTCAGCTTCTCGACAAGTTCTTCCCCAATGGTGACGCACCCAATGCTACCTATGAGGATATGGTCGCTGCTGCAGGCGATGACCGTGCCATCTTCTATGGCGTCGATCGTGAACTTTCGGTTTCTACTCCTACCGAATATACCAGCGGTTTCGCTTGCGCCAAGTTCCGCAACACCTATGCTTCGGGTGGCACCCCCAACAACACCCAGTTCGTTGACATGGACTTCTTCCTGATGCGTTCTGCCGAGGCTTACCTGATTTTTGCTGAGGCTGATGCCCGTACGAATGGTGATGTTACTTCAGCTGAAGGCACAGAATGTGTCAATGCTCTTCGCCGGCGTGCCAATGCTTCGACACAGACCCAGTACTCGATTGGCCAGATTCTTGACGAGCGTGCCCGTGAGTTCTATTTCGAGGGTTATCGTCGCACCGACTTGATCCGTTATGGTTATTTCGGCGGCAGCAAGAGCGGTGAGTATCTTTGGGAATGGAAGGGCGGTGCCGGTACTTCCGGTGTCAGCTTCCCTGAGGAGCTGAATGTCTATGCTATTCCTGATGAGGATATGAATGCCAATCCGAACCTCGAACAGAATAAAGGTTATTAATTCTTCACGATTTGAACAGATATGAAAAAGATATTTTCCTATGCGATGATGCTCGTGGCTGGTAGCCTGGCATTCATCTCATGCGACAAGGACGATGAATCGAACCCTATTCTGGTAAAGCCTGCAGAAGGTTCGTTCACGGTCAATACGCCGGTGTATGGAAATGCGCAGATCGACCTCATGCGCTCCAATACGGTTGCCATGAGCTGGTCACAGCCTCAGTTCACCGATCCTAACGCTCCCGTCGTTGCCAACTATCAGGTGCAGGTTTCCTCGACAGGCAACTTCACCAAGCCTTTCGACGAAATGGCTGAAGACAACACGGGTGCCGACTATTTCGCACTCGAAGAGACCTATACCGCCTGCGAGGTCAATGTTCCGACATCGGCCATCGACAGGGCACTCGAGCTGCTTAACGGCTGGGAGAACGGCAACGCAGTCTTCAACGACGGCACTACTCTCTATGCACGTGTACTTGCCTTCGTTCAGAATGCATCTTTCACCAAGCTCGCATCTGTGCCTTCGAATGTAGTGACCTTCAATGTCCTTCCATATTACATTGAACTCAAGGCTGCCGATCCCGACATCTGGTACCTCATTGGTGGTGATATCGGCGATGGCAAGTGGACTTCGGATATGCCGACCAGCAGCTACCCGATGCATACGGTTGCCGACTGGGAGTACGATACCAAGACTGGTGCAGGCGTAATCACCTGGACAGGTTATCTGGCAGGCAATGGCTTCAAGCTGAAGCATACCCTCGACTCGTGGGATGAGCAGTGGGGCCAGGGCGACAGCTTCGGATCGTTTGTTAAGAACGATGGCGGTTCGGGCAACATCACCGTGCCTGAGCCTGGCTACTACACCGTAACGCTCAACACCGAGAAGGATGAGCTCACCGTCGAGAAGTATGAGGGCACACCTGCCGTATTCGCCGGCATGAGCATCTCTGGACACTTCAACGACTGGGGTGACACCGAGATGAAGCCTGTTCATACCTACGATGGCGCCATCAACCACGACTGGGTAGCCAACGTCACCATCGGTGCCGACCAGGCTATCAAGATCAAGGAAACGGGTTCATGGGACTACAACTCCGGTGGCGACGTCCTCGAGACCGCCGATGGCAGCTACTATGGCTACGGTACCAATGGTGGTGCGGACATCTTCCTCACTCCTGGTAACTATCTTGTAATCTACAACGATATTACACGTTTCTATCGTTTCGTTCTCCAGTAATCAATCTTAATCCCGGCCTGCTCCAGCATTGGGGCAGGAAGGGACTGAAAATCCAACAAAGCAATGAAAAAGAA
>JAEEUA010000301.1 GCA_016286775.1 Bacteroidales bacterium | reverse complement strand
GTCCGAACTGCTTGAAGGGGAACAATCCCTCGGAGCGACTTTCGCTCTTGATGATACGATGTCCCACGTTTTCGTCTTTCGGCGTGAGCGGTCCGGGCTTGTAGTAGTTGTTGATGAAGTTCGACATGGTGGAGAACTCACCACCGTCGGCCGTGCGATGCACCCAGTTGTAGAGCACGTTGTTCACAAAGTTGAACACGCCTCCCCAACCGATTGACGGGTTACGTCCGGTGTTGTCGGCCCAGAGGTTACGCATAAATGTGGAGTTCTCGCCGCCGATGGTCGAGCCGAAGGCATGGTTCCACGTGTCGAGTGCCTTGGCCGAGATGGTGTTCTGAATGGTCACGTTCACCGTTGGCGACTTGCGGTTGGGTTTGCCGTCGTGCATGTCGAACATGTGGCGATAGAACGAGATGTTCTCGTCGCATCCCCATTCGCACGAACAGTGGTCGATCATGATGTTGCCCACAGGGTTTCCGCCGAAGGAATCCTCGCGGTTGAGCACACTGGTCTCGCCGCGGCGGAAGCGCATGTGACGCACAATCACGTCGTGGGTATCCACCTGGAACGACTCGCCTGCTATGCAGACACCGTCGCCGGGAGCCGTCTGTCCGGCAATCGTGATATAGGGAGCACGCACGTAGATAGGCGACTTCAGCCGGATGATACCGCTGACGTTGAACACCACGATGCGGGCACCGCCCTGTTCGCAGGCCCAGCGGAACGAGCCGGGACCAGCGTCGTTGAGATTGGTCACCACGAGCACCTTACCACCGCGTCCGCCGAAGGTGTACATACCACCGCCTTCAGCTCCGGGGAAAGCAGGAATCTTGGCTTGTTTCAAGTCGTATGGACGGCTGGCCCAGGGCACGTAGGGCCGGCCTTCCTTGGCCTCTTTCACCACGATAGGGAAGGCAGCCTGCCAAGCCGAGTCGGCATGGGCTGCCCATTGGGCCTTCATGTCTTTGATTTTGTCAGCAGCCTCGTCAGTCAGCTGAGGATACTGTGCATGAGCCGTCTGCAGTCCGAAGACGGCAGCCACAGCAGTGATAATCAGTGATTTCTTTTTCATTTGAATATTTGTTATTGTAAGTTATTTCCAGTGATTTGAGCTACGGGCGGGCAGTTTTGCCCACCTCAATTAATGGACTATGTTTCTGCCGCTTTGTAACCTTGGGTGTTGTTTTTTTTCATTATTTTAAAAGATAGGTACAAAATCGCGATTTGGGCGTCATATTATTACTATGAGGAAAGTACGTGTTTTTTTATTGCTGCTGGTCTTGGCAGCCGCTGACGTCGCAATGGCCCAACAATATCAGGTGGGCGTGTGCGACTGGATGATTCTGAAACGTCAGAAACTGGGTGAATTCTCCCGTGCCCATGAGATTGGTGCGGATGGTGTGGAACTCGATATGGGCGGACTTGGCAATCGTGCTGCCTTCGACAACCAGTTACGTGACCCCCAGCAGGCCGCGCTTTTCCGTCATGTTGCCGATTCGTTGGGCGTGAAGATTGGCGCTATGGCCATGAGCGGCTTCTACGGACAGAGTCTGGCCAAGAAGGACAGTTACCGGGAAATGGCCATGGATTGTTTCGACACGATGGACCGTATGGGCAGCGGCAATGTGGTTTTCCTGCCCCTTGGCGGCAGCGGCAACGACTGGACCAATGATAAAGTGCTCCGCAAGGAGATTGTGAAGCGTCTGCACGAAATGGGCGAGATGGCCAAGAAGCGCGGAAAGATTATCGGTATCGATACCCCTCTTGATGCCAAAGGGAATAAGAAACTCCTGAAGGAAATCAATAGCAAAGGAGTAAAGATTTTCTATAAGTGGCAGACCATTTTGGAGAACAAGTGGGATTTACTGAAGGATATCAAGACCCTGGGAGCAGAAAACATCTGTGCAATGCATGCCTCGAATACCGACGGCGTATGTCTTCGCGATGATAAGGCTGTGGATGTGCCCGCCATCAAGGCCCTGCTGGATCAGATGAAGTGGTCGGGATGGCTCTTCGTGGAGCGCAGCCGCGACACGACGATGGTGCGCAACGTGGTGGCCAACTACTCTAACAACGTGAACTACCTGAAGAGCATCTTCAACTCGCTGCCCGAGGCCGAGGTAAAACTGAACTCGGAAGGCCGCGACCCGCAGTATGTAGAGACCATCCTTGGACGTGCCCGGAAAGTGACCGACGAGTTCTCGCAGACTTATACCCCCATGGGACAGAACCTGCGTAACATCGTGGCCAACCGCTATTTCGAACTCAACGATATCTATGCCGAGCGCGACTCGCTGAAGAAGACCGACAAGAAACTGGCCGAGGCCGTGTGCGACTCGAAACTCTATCGTTCGCATTTCGCCTTCGATGCCAATCTGGCCAAGTATCTCGACCCTTCGCGAATAGAGCGCGTAAAGGATGTGATGACTTTCAACGTGGTGAAAGTGACCTACGAAGCACAGTGCGACATGATTCCCACGCTGAAGGACGAGGAGAAGCAGCAGATTCTGCTCTGGCTCAAGGAAGCCCGCGAACTGGCCATCGACGCCGAGAGTTCGAACAAGAAACACGAGGTGTTCGGCAAGTACAAAGGCCGCATCAACAACTATCTCTCGAAGCGCGGCTATGACCTGACAAAGGAGCGCGAGGCCTGGTACGAGCGTGTGAAGGCAAGAGGAGGACAACTGTAAATGGAGAATGTAGAAATATGATTACTATGAAGCATTATATTTTAGGGGTTGCACTGATGGCGGCTGTTCCTGCGATGGCACAAAGCGGACTGACCGACATGAGCAACAGTCAGCAAGCTATAATGACCAATACGCCGCTGGGGTCAGTCAAGTGGACCGGCGGCTTTTGGGCCGACCGTTTCAACGTGATGTCAACCACGGGCATCTGGTCGATGTGGGACACATGGAACACGCCTTGGGAGACCATTGATGCTATGGGGCTGCACGGCAGTAACGGCTTCCGCAACTTCGAGGTGGCTGCAGGTACGGTGAAAGGCAAGCACCACGGTCCTCCCTTCCACGACGGTGACATGTACAAATGGCTGGAAGCATGTGCCACGGTATATGCCATCACCAAAGACCCGAAACTCGATGCCCTGATGGACAAGTTCATCGAGCAGGTG
>JAEEUA010000077.1 GCA_016286775.1 Bacteroidales bacterium | reverse complement strand
GACTACGCTGTATATAGCATCGTAGTCGCAGATAGCAGAGCGCCACGTGATGGTAAGTATATTGAGAAGATCGGTACTTACAATCCCAACACCAACCCTGCTACTATTAACCTCAACTTCGAACGCGCCCTCTACTGGGTTGAGACTGGTGCACAGCCCACTCTCACTGCAGGTCGTATTCTCTCCTACAAGGGTGTTCTCATGATGAAGCATCTCAACGGAGGTGTGAAGAAGGGTGCCCTCACCGCTGAGCAGGCTCAGGCTAAGTTTGATGCCTGGATGAAGGCCAAGGAGGCTAAGATTACCTCCAAGATCTCTGGTCTGGCTGCTGAGGCTGCCAAGAAGGCCAAGGAGGTTGCCAATGCTGAGGTTGCTGTCAAGAATGCCAAGAAAGAGGCACTTGATGCCAAGAAGGCTGAGGCTGCTGCCAAGGCTGCTGCTGAGGCTGCTGAGGCCAAGGCTGCTGCTGAAGCTGCAGAGGCTCAGACTGCAGAGGCTTAATCGAGTTACTGATAATGGCTCACCGGATCATCTTTTGGGTGGTCCGGTTTTTTTATCGCTTGAATCAGGAGCATCTGTTTTCCCGTGCATCCGCTTTGTTTCAGTACAAGGATTTCCTTATGAGATTTGTAACCCTTATCACCTTTTTCATCCTCTTCTCCTGTTCGCTGGCACAGGACAGGGAGAACGTGCAGCATCAACGCGTTATGTTCTGGAACGTAGAGAATGCGTTCTGGCCGGATGACGATACGCTGCGGCTTGACGATGAATATACGCCGGAGGGCATCCGCCACTGGACGAGGGGACGCTTGCGTCAGAAGCTGTTGCAGCTGTCGCGTGTCATTGTGGCGGCAGGGGATGGTATGGCACCCATGGTGGTTGGTCTTGCTGAGGTGGAAGGGGACAGCGTGATGCATTACTGGACGCATAGCACCCCCTTGCGCGACCTGCACTATAACTACATTGTGAGCAATGGTCCCGACGTACGCGGCATCCAGACGGCGCTGCTCTATCAGCCTTCCGACTTCAAGCTGCTTCATGCCGACTTCCATCGTGTGAAGTTGCCCGATGGTGTCCGTCCGACACGCGATGTGCTGCATGCTGCGGGCAGGGTGGTGAGCGGCGACACGCTCGATGTGATAGTCTGCCATCTGCCCAGCCGGTTGGGTGGTGCAAAATTGAGCCAGAAGGCTCGCGATGCGGCTCATCGAACCGTGATGCATCTTGCCGACAGCCTTCGTGGAATCAGAAGGAAGCCAAGCATCGTCATCATGGGGGACATGAACGACTACGCAAAGGCCTCGAAGGCATGGTGGGGCAAGGATTATACGAACCTGATGGTCGGGCTGCAGCGGTCGCTGAAGCGGCATCCTTCGCACTATGGCAGCCATAAGTACCAGGGCACATGGGGCTTTCTCGACCAGTTCGTGGTGCATGCGGGCTGTCCCAGGTTGTCCTTCAGCGATGCTTGCTCGTTCAGCCTGCCCTTTATGCTCACCGAGGATGTGACCTATCTCGGACATCGCCCGAAGAGAAGCTATTACGGGTACGAGTTTGAGGGCGGTTATAGCGATCACCTCCCAATTCTGCTCGATTTGGACATCGTATTTTAGGTGAAAACACAAAAAATGCGCCAAAAATGAGATTTTCTTGGCAAAAAATTTGGAGATAATGTGAAAATTCGCTATCTTTGCACCCGCTTTTAAGCACAATATTGCCGAAGTGGCTCAGTTGGTAGAGCAACGCATTCGTAATGCGTGGGTCACGGGTTCGAGTCCCGTCTTCGGCTCCCCATAATCTAAAGGGATTTTAATGGTAAATCACTACATGAACGATCTTGCTTGAGAAAGTAAGGTCGTTTACTTTTTGGCCATAAACAGGCCGAGGGCCGTCAGGGCGCCGTTGATGAGCAGCATCTCGTAGCCAATCTTGTACCCATTGAACCAGGCTTCGGAGTATTGGTCGAGAACGAAGCAGAGTAGGGGTGATGCGATGCAGATGGCGGGAATCCACCATCCGTCCTTCACCTCGAAACGGGTGAACATGCCGAAGAAGAACAGTCCGATGAGCGGACCGTAGGTATAGGAGGCGACCACATAGACAGCGTTGATGACCGAACCCGAGGCGAGGAGGTGGAACAGGTAGATCATGAAGCCCATCAGGATAGAGTTGATGAGATGGACCCAGAATCGCTGGCCTTCTATCGACCCTCTCAAACCTCTCAAACCTCTCGAACCTTTCAAACCTCTCAAACCCCTCGATCCTTCCTCACTGGGATTCTTTCGCAGGAAATCGACCATGATGGCAGTGGTCAGGGCTGTGACGGCCGAGCCTGCCGACGAGAAGGCAGCTGCCACGAGACCCAGGACAAAGAGCAGGCTAACTATAAGCGGCAGGAAAGGCTGGCCCGTTGTGGGGTTGATGCCGGTGGCCAGGTAGGGGAAGAGCTCGTCACCACTGCGATCGACACCCACTTCACGCGCGTACATATATAATAAAATACCGAGCGAGAGGAATATGAGGTTGACGGGGAGGAAGCCGAAACCGTAGGAAACCATGTTCTTCTGCGCCTCCTTCAGCGACTTGCACGAGAGGTTCTTCTGCATCATGTCCTGATCAAGGCCGGTCATGGCAATGGTGGTGAACATGCCGCCGAGGAACTGCTTCCAGAAGAAGCGTGTGTCGTTGGCATCGTCGAAGAACCAAACACGCGACATGGGGCTTTCGGAGATGGTGTGGCAGAGTCCCGTGAAGTTGAGGCCCATGGCCGAACTGATGCAGATGACGAAGCCGATCATGGCAGCCAGCAGACAGAGCGTCTGCAGCAGGTCGGTCCAGACGAGTGTCTTGACACCTCCACGGAACGAATAGAGCCAGACGACGAGCATGATGCAGGCCACCGAAAGGGCGAAGGGTACACCCAGCTGGTCGAAGAGGACGAGCTGCAGCACGACGGCTGTAAGGTACATGCGGACAGCGCAGCCGAGGTACTTGCTCAGCAGGAAGAACGAGGCTCCCGTCTTGTGGGCATAGCGTCCGTAGCGTTGTTCCAGATAGACGTAGATGCTCGAAAGGCCGAGGCGATAGTAGAGGGGCAGCAGAATGTATGCCACGGCGAAATAGCCGCAGACGAAGCCGAGGACCATCTGGATGTAGCTCATCTGCTTGGCCTCGACCATGCCGGGCACGCTGACGTAGGTCACGCCCGAGATGGACGTACCAATCATGGCAATCGCCACCACCCACCAGGGGCTTTTGCGATCGCCACGATAGAAGGTTTCGGTGTCGCGGTCATGTCGGCGGGTTGTCCACCAGCTTACGCCAAACACCATCAGGAAGTAAAGGACGATGACGCCTAGTACAATAGAGGGGTTCAAGGGTTCGAGATGTTTGAGAGGTTTGAGGGGTTGCTCACTTCGTTGCGCGCGAGCAGAGCTCGGAGCGAAGGGTTCGAGATGTTTGAGGGGTTTGAGGGGTTAAGAGGGGTTGAAAGTCTACTTTTCGAATCTGATCCAATCGATATCGAGGAAGGCTCCGTCGTTCTTGACGCCAGGTCGGGAGTTGTAGAACCCGAGTTTTGCGCCAATCCAGCGTCCTTCCTTCACGGTGAATTCGTCGCCGATCTTCTTGTATTTCTTGCCGTCGAGGCTGTAGGAGAACTGTGCCTTCGACTTGATGGCGTTGCCCGTTCCTTCGCTCTTCACCGTAACACGCACATAGACGTCCTGGGTGGCCATACGGGGCTGCGGGATGTCATCGACGGCATATTTCTGGGTGTAGGGTGCCTTCATCTTCGACATCTTCAGCTCCACACGCTTCTCGATATTCTCGGCCTTACCCTTCATCGCATCCGCACAGGTGACATAGCGCAGTTCGCAGCCATCGCTGGTGCTGACAATCTTGATTGCTGCGTAGTCCTGTCCCTTGATGATGAATCCGCCTTCTTCACCCTTGTCCTTGTAGTCGGGGTTGGGGATGAACTGCATCTTGGCCGTGGCTGTGAAGTTCTCGGTGGGGAACTTCTGGAGCAGGGCGTTCTGCAGGTCCGAGAGGTTCTTGAAGTCGTCGGGGCGCTGCACGCCGTAGAGGCGCAGCTTGCTCTTGTTGGCATCGCAGAAGTACCAATAGTGGCTGTAGGGGCCTTCGAACTGCCATTGCAGACCCAGTTCGGGAGAGTCGAACTCGTCGTCTTCGAGAGGCTGGAATTCGCCCGACGAGGGGAGGTTGGGCTTCTTCCATTGTGCTACGGCATCGCCGCATCCGTTGCCGTCCTTGTCCTCACCGATGACGAGCCAGTCGTTCACCCAACGGGCGGGCTGGAGGTGTACGACGCGGCCATAGGCATGCTTGTCCTGGAAGTGAAGGAACCAGTCCTCACCATTCTGTGTATCGACCCACGCGCCCTGGTGAGGGCCATTGATCTTCGACTTGCCCTGAGCCAGGCCCACATATTCCTCGTAGGGACCAAAGGGACTGCGGCTGCGGAGTTCTACCTGCCAGCCGTACTTCACGCCACCGGCGGGGCTGAAGATGTAGTAGTAGCCGTTGCGCTTGTAGAACTTGGTGCCCTCGATGGTGGGCTGGTCCTCGTGTCCGTCATATACGATACGCGAGGGTCCGATCACCTTTGTGCCGTCGGGCGACATGGGTGCGACAAAGAGGACAGATTTCACGCCGGCACGCGAACCGGCACAACCATGCGAAAGGTAGGCCTTGCCGTCCTCGTCCCACAGGGGGCAGCAGTCAATCATTCCCTTGCCCTTCTTCACCCAGACGATGGGCTCCCACGTGCCTGCGGGGTCCTGTGTCTTGGTCATGAAGAGGCCCTGGTCGGGGTCACCGCAATAGATGTAGAACCAACCGTCGTGATACCGGATGGCAGGTGCCCATACGTAGTTGCCGTGCTGGATCTTCTTGCGCCAGTCGAGGTCGGTGCCTTCGAATTCCGGGAGAACGGGATAGTCGTCGGTCAGGGCATGTCCGATGAGCTCCCAGTTCACCAGGTCGGTGCTATGGAGGATCTGCAGGCCCGGGAAGCAGGCGAACGACGAGGAGGTCATGTAGTAGTCGTTGCCCACACGGCAGACGTCGGGGTCGGAATAGTCGGCATCGATGACGGGGTTGCGATACATGCCGTTCTTCAAATTGGGGTTCCAGGTGTTCGAAGGAGCCTGCGCTTGCATTGTCGCTGTTATGCCGAATGTCAAGGCAATGGCACCCAGAAGTGATGTGATAGTTCTGTTCATGTTCAACTGTATTAAAATAGTGTGTTTATAATTGTAGGATGAATTTTGGTTTCATTCTTTTGATATGATCTTAAGCCTCACCCACACCCACCGTGGTATCATCTTCCAGAAGAAGACGAGGATGCGGTAGCGCCAGTCCACGGTGATGATCTGCCTTTTCTTCCCGACTTTCTCCACGATTTCTGCGGCCACCTGATCGACGTCGAGCTGCAGGGGGTATTTCCCTCCATCGTCAAGAAGGGGTGTCCGAACGAAACCGGGACGAATGTCGGAGATGGTCAGGTGCTTGAGCCCTCGGATGTGCTTCAGCTGGGTGAGGCACTCCAGATAATGGTTGATGTAGCGTTTCGTGGCCGAATAGGAGGGGGCAGCTCCCAGTCCCTTCGTGCCGGCAATGCTGCTGATCACGGCTATCTGTGCCTCCTGTTCGGGTCTTTCGGCAAAGTGATTGAACATGGTTGCCACCATGCGGGTGAAGCCCAGGGCGTTGGTTTCGACCGTTCTGAGTTCCTTGTCGATGTCGAGATTGGGGTTCTGGTAGCCGATTCCGGAACTGTGGAAATAGAGGTCGATGGGGCCTCCCATCTTGCCGACCAGTGTCAGCAGCTGCTGCGATGCTTCCTCTCGCGTCACATCGATCTGCTGGATGGCCACCACGTTGAGGTCTTTGCGTTGCATCTCGATGAGGCGTTCCATCCTTCGTCCTGCAATGCCCAGTTGCCATCCTTCGGCGCTGAGCCGTCGGGCCACGGCATATCCGATGCCCGAGGTGGCTCCCATGATGATTGCTCGTTTCTGTTCCATTTTGTTTCCGAATATTGAAATGCGCGCTGCAAAGATAAGTCATTTTCCCGAAGTGACCAAGGATTTTCCGGTTATTTGATTCGTTTTTGATACAAGTTATCGAAAAAATCACTATATTTGCGCCGCAAATTGTTTTTCAGACGATATGGCAAAGAAGAAGACAGCCTATTTCTGCAGCTCATGCGGCTGCGAAGAGCCCAAATGGTTCGGCAAATGCCCCTCGTGCGGCGAATGGGGGACGTGCGTCGAAGAGATTGTCGATGTCAAGACAGGTGCCATCGGCAAGGCTCCGCGCAAGTCGGGCGGTGTCCAGTGGAGCCACGACGGCACGCTGGGACTGCCGGGGCAGAAGGAGCGTCCGAAGCGCCTTTCCGAAATCGAGGCACGCGAGGAACAGCGCATCGACCTCCACGATGCCGAACTCAATCGCGTGCTGGGAGGTGGGCTGGTGCCTGGTTCGATGGTCCTGCTGGGCGGTGACCCCGGCATCGGCAAATCCACGCTCGTCCTGCAGACCGTCATGAACATCCACGACAAGAAGGTGCTCTATTGTTCGGGCGAAGAGTCCGCCTATCAGCTCAAGCTCCGCGCCACCCGCCTGTCATCGTCCTCTTCCCCTTCCGCCCCCTCTGGCCCCTCCGCGTCTCCTGTTTCCTCCGCGTCTCCCTCGCAGCCATCTATGGCTGCGCCCCCCCTCGACAACGTCTTCATCGCCTGCGAAACCAACCTCGACGCGATCTTCACCCACGTCGCCAATGTCGAGCCCGACATCCTCATCATCGACTCTATCCAGACCATTGCCACCGACGACCTGGAATCGAGTGCGGGCAGCGTGGGACAGGTGCGCGAATGTGCCGCCCGCATCCTCAAGTTCGCCAAGGAGTCGGCAACGCCCGTCATCCTCATAGGTCACATCACCAAGGAGGGTTCGCTGGCAGGGCCGAAGGTGCTCGAGCACATCGTCGATACGGTCCTGCAGTTCGAGGGTGACCAGCATTACATGTACCGCATCCTGCGCGCCATCAAGAACCGTTTCGGTTCGACGTCCGAACTCGGCATCTACGAGATGCTGGGCACGGGCCTGCGGCAGGTGACCAATCCCTCGGAGCTGCTGCTCAACTCCGACCACAAGGACCTTTCGGGCATCGCTATCGCAGCTGCCATCGAAGGCATGCGTCCCTTCCTGATCGAGACACAGGCACTCGTCAGCACCAGCGTCTATGCCACGGCGATGCGTTCGACAACCGGCTTCGACCAGCGACGTCTCAACATGCTGTTGGCTGTGCTCGAGAAGCGCGTAGGCTTCAAGCTGGCGCAGAAGGATGTCTTCCTCAACATCGCCGGAGGTCTGCGGGTATCCGATCCTGCCATGGACCTGGCAGTGATGGCAGCTATCCTTTCAAGCAATCTGGATATGCCTTTGCCTCCTTTGACGTGCATGACGGGCGAGGTGGGCCTGTCGGGCGAAATTCGTCCCGTGGCTCGGCTGGAGCAGCGCATCCGCGAGGCCGAGAAACTGGGATTCGAGCGCATCCTTATCCCCAACATCGCCTTGAAGAGCATCGAGACGAACTCGCTCAAGATCCAGGTTTGTCCCGTTTCGCGGGTCGATGAGGCGTTCCGTCTTCTGTTCAAGTAATCCCGTAATATCAATCTCTTTATCACGAATTATCGAATGAAAGAATTAGCATTTAGTAGGTTTCGCTTCTGCGTCACCAATTCGATAATTCTCTAATTCGTGATAAAAAAGGAATATGATCAAGAATATCCGAATCCGTGTCCTGCCGCAGGTGTGGCGCGATGCCGAACAACTCGAGGCACAGGTCTGCCGGGAGCTCTCCATCAGCCGGAAGGAGCTGTGGGGACTGCGCACGAAGCACACCAGCATCGACGCACGCCAGCGTCAGGTGATGGTGCAGCTCGACCTGGACCTCTACATCAACGAGGCTCCTCCGCAGCAGACTTTTCGCCCCGTGGACTATCGGGAACTTCCTTCCGATGCCCCGCAGGCCGTCGTGGTCGGAGCGGGGCCTGGCGGGCTTTTCTCGGCCCTTCGGCTCATCGAACGGGGCATTCGTCCCATCCTGCTCGAACGAGGGCGCAACGTGCACGACCGTCGTCGCGACGTGGCGCTGATTACCCGCGAACAGCGCGTCGATCCGAATTCGAACTATTGTTTCGGCGAAGGTGGAGCAGGCGCCTTTTCCGATGGCAAGCTCTTCACGCGTTCCAAAAAGCGCGGCAATGTGCAGGGTGTGCTCGAAGGCTTGTGCCAGTTTGGGGCCGACACGGGCATCCTCGATGCCTCCCATCCCCATATCGGCACCGAGAAGCTGCCTGCCATCATTGCCGGCATTCGCGAAAGGATTCTGGCGTGTGGAGGCGAAATCCATTTCGAGACGATTGTCTCCGAATTGATGCTGGATGCCGGCAAGGTCGTCGGTGTGCGCTCCAGCGAGGGACGCGAATTCATGGGCCCCGTGATTCTGGCTGCCGGACATTCGGCACGCGACATCTATCGGATGCTTTTCGACAAAGGCATCCCCATCGAGTCCAAGGGACTGGCCATCGGTTGCCGCCTGGAGCATCCTCAGTCGCTCATCGATCGGATTCAGTATCATTCCAAGGAGGGGAGGGGCGACTATCTGCCTGCGGCCGAATACAGTTTTGTCACGCAGGCCGATGGACGGGGTGTCTATAGCTTCTGCATGTGCCCGGGTGGCGTGATTGTGCCGTCGGCTACCCGTTCCGAAGAGGTGGTGGTCAATGGCATGAGTGCCAGTTCGCGAGGCGGACGATGGGCGAATGCGGCCATGGTGACCGAAATTCGTGTGGAGGACATCCCGCTGCTGGCCAGCCAGCTCCACCTCGACATCGACCCGACCAGTCCGTTGGCCATGATGGCCGTTCAGGAGGAGATTGAGCACCAAAGCTGGCTCAATGGTGGACGTTCGCAGGTGGCTCCTGCGCAAAGGATGACCGATTTTGTCGGTTCGCGTCTTTCGGCCGACCTGCCTGCCTCGTCCTATTCGCCGGGCGTGGTGGCCAGTCCCCTGCATTTCTGGCTGCCCAGGTTCATCAGCGCTCGGTTGCAGGAGGGGCTCCAGGCGTTCGGAAAGAAGGCTCACGGCTTTCTCACCAACGAGGCGTTGCTGGTGGGCACCGAGACACGCACTTCATCGCCCGTGCGTATTCCGCGCGACCGCGAGACGTTGTGCCATCCCACCATCGGCGGACTCTATCCGTGCGGCGAAGGTGCGGGCTATGCAGGCGGCATCGTCTCGTCGGCAATGGACGGGCAGCGTTGTGCCGATGCCCTCGCCGCCCAATGCTTTAATTGTTAATTATTAATTGTTAATTGTTAATTGAATACATGGCAGATCAAAGGTATATGATGCGCGGCGTAAGTGCCAGCAAGGAAGATGTGCACAATGCCATCCGTAACATCGACAAGGGCCTCTATCCGCAGGCTTTCTGCAAGATCATCCCCGACATCCTGGGCGGCGATCCCGAGTATTGCAACATCATGCATGCCGATGGAGCCGGCACCAAGACATCGCTGGCCTATATGTACTGGAAGGAGACGGGCGACCTCTCCGTCTGGAAGGGCATCGCGCAGGATTCCCTCATCATGAACATCGACGACCTCATCTGTGTGGGTGCTGTCGATAATATACTCGTTTCTTCGACCATCGGCCGCAACAAGCTGCTGATTCCCGGTGAGGTGATCAGCGCCATCATCAACGGCAACGACGAGCTGATGGCCGAACTGCGTGCCATGGGCATCGGGGTGTATGGCACGGGCGGCGAGACTGCCGATGTGGGCGATCTGGCGCGCACCATCATCGTCGATTCCACCGTTACCTGCCGCATGAAGCGCAAGGATGTGATCAACAATGCCAACATCGCTGCAGGCGATGTCATCGTGGGCCTCTCCAGCTATGGACAGGCCACCTACGAGAAGGAATACAACGGCGGTATGGGTTCCAATGGCCTGACGTCGGCACGTCACGATGTCTTCGGCAAGTATCTGGCTGCGAAGTATCCCGAATCGTACGACCACGCCGTGCCCGAGGAGCTGGTCTATAGCGGACAACTGAAGCTCACCGATCCGGTCGAGGGCAGTCCCCTCGATGCCGGCAAGCTCGTGCTGAGCCCCACGCGCACCTATGCCCCTGTCGTCAAGAAGATCCTCGATGCCTTCCGTTCTCCTTCCGACGCAACCCCTCTTAACCCTTCTGAACCCCTCTTAACCCCTCAGAACCGCTCGCTTCGCGACCTCCACGGCATGGTCCATTGCTCGGGTGGTGCCCAGACCAAGGTGCTCCATTTCATCAAGGACCTGCACGTCATCAAGGACAACCTTTTCCCCATTCCACCCCTCTTCCGTACCATCCACGAGCAGTCGGGCACCGACTGGTCCGAGATGTACAAGGTGTTCAACATGGGCCATCGCCTCGAAGTCTATCTCCCCGCCCAGTATGCCCAGGAGGTCATCGACATTGCCCGGAGCTTCAACATCGACGCACAGATCATCGGTCGTGTCGAAGCACGTCCGGAAGGTGCGAAGGTGACGCTCAAGACCGAGAATGGAATATTTGAATACGAATAATAGGGTTTAAAAATGCGAAAGGGGCGTTTCACAACGACCCTTTTGCATTAACCTTAAAATCTAATACCATGAAAAACACAGTGCAAAGATAGCGGATTTTCCCGCTCTTTGCAAATTATTGTGTCGAAAATTTCAATATTGGATGAAAAATATGCTGAAAAACATATTTTTGTCATCTCACTATTGCAAATGCAATGGTTTGCACAACCCCTCAACCCCCTCAAACCCTTCAAACCCTTCTTAACTCCTCTTAACCCCTCTTAACTCCTCTTAACCCCTCTTAACCCCTCTTAACCCCTCTTAACCCCTCTTAACCCCTCTTAACCCCCATGTCCAAAGTCCTGATCAAAACCCCTCTTGGTGACATCGTCGTTCGCCTGTACGACGAGACGCCCCTCCATCGTGACAATTTCCTCAAGCTGGCCCGCGAGGGCTATTACGATGGCACGCTCTTCCACCGCGTCATCAAGAACTTCATGGTACAGGGAGGCGACCCCGATTCGCGTGGCGCTTCACCGACCGCACGCCTCGGTTCCGGCGGACCCGACTATACCATCCCGGCTGAGTTCAATAACGACCTGATTCACAAGAAGGGAGCATTGGCTGCAGCCCGTCAGGGCGATGAGGTCAACCCCGAGAAGCGCTCCAGTGGTAGCCAGTTCTATATCGTCACGGGCGAAGTCTATAGTGCCGGCAAGCTCACCCAGCTCGAACGACAGATGGCGCAGCAGCAGTTGCAGAACATCTTCAACGACCTGGTGGTCGAGCATCGCAGCCGCATCATCGAGCTGCGCAAGAACCGCGACAATGCAGGTCTGATGGCCCTGCAGGAGGAACTGCAGAAGCAAACCTATGCGAAGGCCAAGGAGATGGGCGAGCCCAAGTACAGCGCGGCGCAGCGCGAGATCTATACGTCGGTGGGCGGCATCCCGTTCCTCGACCGCAACTACACGGTCTTCGGCGAAGTCGAACAGGGCCTCGATGTGGTCGATAAGATCCAGCTGGTCCAGACTCAGGCGGGCGATCGTCCCGTTGAGGACATCACCATGCAGGTCTCGGTTCTCGAAGATTAATCTTTTTCTTTTCTATCACGAATTATCGATTCTTTTTTCTATCACGAATTATCGAATCTTTTTCTTTTCTATCACGAATTATCGAATTAGAGAATTTTTGATTTGACGATCTCCATCATCCGACCCACTTAAATAATTCTCAAATTCTCTAATTCGTGACAAAGAAAAAACATCCAGACAAAATTCATGTCAATTCAAGATAATTCGTGTTCAAAGATAATTCTTTAATTCTCTAATTCGTGACAAAAAGAGATTCATTCCCGACGGGGCGAGCGTTCGCGCTTGCCCCGTCCTTCGTGACCGCCCCGCTGGTTGAACTTCACGCTGCAGCCCACGAGGAAATACTGCCGTAGGGTGGTGCTTTCGCGGTCGGTGATCGACGTGGCGCTGATGCTGCGCCAGATGCTCGACTTTTGATGCAGGATGTCGAACACCTTCACGAAGGCCGAGAGGTTCTTGCGCTTCAGGAAGGCGCGCGAGAGCTGGGCATACCAGAGGGTCTGGTTGCGCGTGAGACCCGCCGAGTAGCCGCGACGCCCCGTGTAGCCGATGCTCGTCGAGCAGCTGAGGTTCCAGGGCAGACGGGCCGAGATAGTGCTTCGAAGCCCGAAGTGGTGGGTGGTGCCCAGTCCTCCCGAAGTGACCACGGTGGCCTCGCTGTGCGACAGGCTGTAGTTGCCGTGCAGCTCCACATTGAGCCAGTCGTTGCGGTAGGCGATGCCCGCTTGTTCGCTGGCCGTCAGGTTGTGTATATGGTTCACCTGCGTGTCGGTGCTACGGAGGTTTGCATAACCCACGCTCTCGCGGTAGCCGAGCATGGTCTGTGTGGTCACGTACCAGTGGTTGTCGGCAAAGGGGAAGGAGCCCCGGAAGTCGCCCTGCACGTTCCAGGCCCCCAGTCCGTCGAGGTTCACCGTCATCGTGGTGTCCATGCGGAGGTCGGCGCTGTACCAGCGTTTGGTGGCAAGTGTGTTGAATTGTGCCGAGGCGCTGACCGAAGCCTCCAGCGTCTGTCCCGTCTCCTTGTTGGCGCGGAAGCGTGCCTGGAAGTTGGTCTGATAGGCAGGCTCCAGGTTCCGATTGCCCAGGGTGACGTGTGTGGCCGAAGTCTGGTTCTTGCGGGCCTGCAGCTGGTTGATCGAGGGTTGGGTGGTGCGGCCGTTCAGCGTGATGCGCAGGTTCTTGCGCCGGCTCCAGTTGTAGCGGTATTCCACGCGGGGCGCATAGTTCATGTAGAAGCGGCTGTAGTCGCGCGAGTGGTCGTAGTGGTCGGTGTAGTCCTGCGTGTTGGGCAGGAAGTCCATGCCGACCGACGTGTTGCTGCGCTCCGTGACGTGCCGGTAGCTGGCCGACAGGGTGTAGCTGTTCTGCTGGGTGCGCGAGTCCGAGCTGTAGTCGAGGTTCGAACGTCCGTTCACCGAATCGGTGTATTGTCCGAGGTCGTAGTCCCAGAAGTGGTAGAGCTGGCGTTGCGTGTTGCGGGTGAAGTTGCCCGTGGCAGCCAGTTCGACGAACTGGTGTTCGGTGATGGGTTCCACGTGGGTGAGCCGCACGCGGTAGCTTCGGGAGTTCGAGCGTTCCTCCTGCCATTGGTTGATGGCCGTGTCGTTGCGCAGGCTCAGGTCGCCGACGAGGAGGCTGTCGTAGCTGGTGAACGACTGGGTGTAGTGGTCGCCGTCGTTGTGCCGGCCGTTCAGGCTGAGGCGGATGCTGCTTCGGCGCCTGCCGCGCCCGGTCTTCTTCGTGTAGGAGTAGGTGAGGCCCAGTTCGTAGGTGGCGCCCTGCTGCTTCATGTTGCCTGCTCGCTGCGTCTGGCTGATGTAGGTCGAGGGAGGGGCCGTGATCTCGTCCTCGGCATTGGGGTCGAGGTGGTAGTTGCGGCTGTTCGAATGCTCGTCGGTCTCCGTTCGGTTGTAGGCAATCTCGGGGCTGAACTGCAGGCGGTGTTCGCCCTCGGCGGGCTTGCCCCAGGTCCGTTCGAACTTGAAGTCGAGCTGGACGTTCTGCCCCCTGTTGTCGCCTGTCTGTTCGGTGTCGGTGCCCGTGTTCCCCGAGGCGAGGTAGTTGATGCGGTGCGATTTGGACTCTTCGCTCTGCTTCTCGCCGCCGTAGAGCACGTCGCCGCCCACGGCGAAGGGGGTGTTCTCGTCGCGCAGGCGGTTGCCCTTGTCGTAGTTGAGGTTGAGGCCGACGCTCCACGAGGTGTTCAGGCCGTCGCCGCGCCGTCCGCTGTTGCGGTTGCCGCGCATCGACGAGTTGCGCATCACCTTTTCGCCCATGTCGCCGAAGCCCGTGTTGTTGGTGTTGTTGGCGTTGGCGACCAGTGCATGCTGGCTGTTGCCGTGGAAGTAGCCCAGCATGCCCTTGGTCTCGAAACGGTCGTCGATGCCCGAACCGTCGCCCCAGGCGCCCGCCGCGTTGCCGAAGTAGCCGCGTCGCATCTTGGGTTTGAGCTTCAGGTTGATCACCTTCTCCCGCTCGCCGTTGTCGATGCCCGTCAGGCGGCTCTCCTCGGTCTTCATGTCCACCACCTGCACCGATTCGAACATGTCGGCGGTGAGGTTGCGGGTGGTGGCCTGGACGTTCGAACCGAAGAACTCCTTGCCATCCACATAGACCTTCGTCACCGTCTCGCCCTGGGCGGTGATGCTGCCGTCGGCATCCACCTCGATGCCCGCCAGGCGTTTCAGCAGGTCCTCGGCGGTGGCATCGGGTTCCAGCTGGTAGCTGCTGGCATAGTATTCGATGGTGTCTTCGCGGATGACCATGGGGGGAGGGGTGGCCGAGACCACCGTTTCGCCCAGCAGGCGGTGTTCCTCCTGCATATAGACGTCGCCCAGCGAGAACGATTTTTGCCGATGATGCAGCGTGAAGGCCTTGTGTGTCTCCTGGAATCCCACGTAGGTGAACTGCACGAGCACGCGCTGGTGGGCTTTGCGTTCGCGGAGCAGACCGTCCAGTCGGGAGCTGTTGAGCGCGAAGTTGCCGTTGCGGTCCGCGAAGGTGCCCACGACGAACGACGAGTCGGGGAGGGTCAGCAGGCGGATGGTGGTGCCCGCCAGGGGCGTGTCGTCGGTAGCCGAAGCCACGCGCCCCGTGATGGTGAACGAATAGGCCGCAGGACAACAGCTCCATCCGACGAGGATGAAGCAGATGAGGGCGAGTGTGTGGTACATTCGACGTGTCGAAGCTGATTTCATGACAGGGTTTAGACGCAATTCAGCCTCAAAGGTTTAATCCGGTCTTTGCGATGTTTTTCCTGGGTTCGAACGAAGAGGGAGTGCAAGATGCAGATGACAAAAGAGGGACGTTGCGACGTTTTTTGCCATAATCTGAAAAATTAGGCTGCGATAAATTTCGTCCGATGGAAAATATTGACTATCTTTGCGCCCGATTATTAACAGACCGAGCATGACCCCCGGTCACAAAACTTGAAAGAAATGAAGAAGGATCTGCATCCAAAAAACTATCGTCCTGTAGCATTCAAGGACATGTCGAACGACGTGACATTCATCTCTCGTTCCACCGTTGCCACCAAAGAGACCATCGAGATCGATGGCGTTGAGTATCCATTGGTAAAGCTCGAAATTACTTCGGCCAGCCACCCATTCTACACTGGCAAGCACAAGCTCGTCGATACCGCCGGTCGTGTTGATAAGTTCCTCAGCCGTTATGGCAATCGCACCAAGAAGTGATTTTAGTGCACAATAAAGTATTTAGGAAAACGGACAGCCCCGAAAGGTTGTCCGTTATTTTTGTCCCTTTGCAGTAAGTATCGCGCCACGCGGATTGGCACGCGTTTCTTCTTTAGTGGCATGTCCTCCAACGAACGCGAGCGGACATGCGACCGTCGCAGCATGTCCTTCAACGGACGCGAGCGGACATGCGATCATCGCGGCATGTCCTTCAACGTACGCGAG
>JAEEUA010000300.1 GCA_016286775.1 Bacteroidales bacterium | reverse complement strand
ACAATACCGGCGGTGGCGACAACGGTGGCGACGACGGTGACGATGGCCTCGACAAGGATTAACCGGAAGGGAGGTGACGCATGAAGAAGCGGATTGTTGAGGTGGCGGTGAAGGTGATAGTAGCCGCACTCACGGCCTTTCTGACGGCCATCACGACCACGAGTTGCATGGGCTTCGGACCCATTACGCTCTGAAACAAGAAATCCCCCGCCGTGGCGAGGGATTATCTAAGTCTTAGAATGGCAGGTCATCGGCACTGCCACCTTCGGATGCTGGCTCTTGCGCCGGCGGGAACGGTGATGTAGCTGCATTGGGCTGATCCTGTGCTGGCGGGAACGGCGCAGCACCGACATTGGCTACAGGGGGTACCTGGCCACGAATGACGTTGTAAGCGCGGATATCGTTGAACCAACGACCATTATATTCGCGGGCATCGATATCGAACTGGATGGTGATATCCTCGCCATTCTGAATATTGAACTGCTTGATACGGTCTTCACCAAAGATATTAAACAAACAACGTCTGGGATACTGGCCAGGAATCTCAATCACATATTCCTGCGTCATCCAAGGGTTGCCACTACGCGCGGAGACACCGCTGCGGGGCTCCATTACAGCAATAATTCTACCTGTTAATTCCATTGTCTAAATGTTTTTATTTGTTGTTTTTTCTTGTTTCGCTCGGCGAAATTACTAAAAATAGTTTGAAACCCGAAAAAATATCGCCTTTTTTTTGTTTATAACAACGTTTTTTTGTAATTTTGTCGTCAAATCAGAAGTAATTAAAAACAAAAAAGCTATCATAATTATGAGATTTACATTATCAAGCTCCGCGCTGAGCAGCAAGCTCTCGGCACTTTCAAAAGTGATTAACAGCAAAAACGCCCTCCCCATATTGGGCGATTTCGTGTTCGACATCGATGGTCAGACGCTTACCCTCACTGCCTCTGACGGTGAAAACACCATGCGCACCTCCCTCGCGCTGACCGACAGCGACAGCAACGGCCGCTTTGCCATCGGCAACCACGATCTGCTGGAAGCTGTGAAGGGTATCTCCGAGCAACCCATCACTTTTGATGCAAACCAGGAGCAAAACATCGTGAAGATCAGCTACCAGAATGGTCTGTTCTCACTGCCCATCGAAAATGCCGACGAGTTCCCCATGGCTCAGCCCATCGGTGACAACGCCTATACCATCACGATGCCCAATATCACACTGGCCGAGAATGTGAACCGCAGCATCTTTGCTACGGCTCAGGATGAACTTCGCCCTGTGATGAACGGTATCTACTTCGACCTGACCCCAGACTGTCTGGCAGTCGTGGCTAGCGACGGACATAAACTGGTGCGCAACAAGATATTCACCATCAAGAGCGACCAGCCTGCAGCCTTCATCCTGCCTAAGAAACCAGCAAACCTGCTGAAAAACCTACTGGGCAAGGACGGTGGCGACGTGTCTATCCGCTTCGACGACCGCAATGCAGAGGTGAACTTCGGTGACGGCAGCATCCAGTGCAGACTCATCGAGGGCAGATATCCGAACTATAATTCCGTGATTCCACAGAACAACCCCAACGAACTGCGTGTCGACCGCCTTGGACTCTTAGCAGCCCTGCGCCGTGTACAGCCCTTCGCTAACGAATCGAGCAATCTGATACGCTTCCACGTGGAGGGTAGCATACTTCAACTGGATGCCGAGGACTATGACTTCTCTAAGACCGCCACAGAGCGCATAAGCTGCGAATACAACGGCAAGGCCATGAGCATCGGATTCAAAGGTTCATCGTTTATCGAGATTCTCAGCAACTTCGATTGTCCCGAAATCATCATCCAACTGGCAGACCCCAGCCGTGCAGGACTGGTGCTGCCCTCAGAGCAACCTGAGAATCAGGACGTGCTGATGCTGATGATGCCAATGCTAATCAACGATTAATTATGAAACTCAATCTGACGAAACCACTGGTCATCTTTGACCTGGAAACTACCGGACTCGATCTGGTGAAGGATCGTATCATACAGATATCCTTTATTAAAGTATACCCCGACGGTAAGGAGGAGAGAGGCAATGAGCTCATCAACCCAGAAAAGCATATTGAGCCCATCATCACACAACTGACAGGTATCAGCGACGAAGACGTGAAAGACAAGCCCACCTTCAAACAGCTAGCCCAACGGCTGAGTGATCAGTTTACGGGTAGCGACTTTGCGGGCTTCAACTCGAACAACTTCGACATCCCCCTGCTAGCTGAGGAGTTCCTGCGCGCAGGCATTGACTTCGACTTCTCGAAATGTAAACTCATCGATGCCTGTTCGATCTTCAGGAAGATGGAACGCCGCAATCTGGCCTCTGCCTATAAGTTCTATTGTGGGCGGAAGATGGAGGAGGACTTCGAGGCCCACCGCGCCGATCAAGATACGGAGGCTACCTACCGCGTGCTGATGGGACAGTTGGACAAATACGCTCCCGGTGCCAACGAAGATCCGGAGAAAGTGCTGGAGAACAACATGCAGGCACTGGCCGACTTCTCGAAGATGAACAAGAACGTAGACTTTGCCGGCCGTATCGTATGGGGCGAAATAAAGGATGCCGACGGCAAGCCTGTGCTCGATGAGAAAGGCGAACCCAAGATGATTGAGGTGTTCAACTTCGGAAAATACAAAGGAATGCCTGTCATCGAGGCACTCAAACGCGATCCCGGCTATTATGGATGGATCCTGCAGGGCGATTTCACCTATAACACCAAGCAGGTACTGACACGTATCCGTCTGGCAAGCGCGAAATTTTGAGAACGATGAGGACATTCAGGATCTTAGGATTGCTATTCGCAGTTCATTGTTCACTATTCACCAGTTCCGCCCAGGAGCTGCAAATGAAGGTGACGGTGAACCATAGTCAGATACAGGGTACTGAAAACAGCGTGTTCGACAACTTGCAGCAGACACTGGAGCAGTTTATCAACGAGCGCCAGTGGACAGACCTGCAGTTTCAGGAGAACGAGCGGATCCAATGCAACCTGAATATCACCGTATCGAAATACAATCGCGACGAGAACAAGTTTGAATGTACGGCACTTATTCAGGCCAATCGCCCTGTCTACAATGCCAGCTACACTACCACCTTATATAATAATAGGGACGCCAATTTCCACTTCGAATATGCCCAGTTCGACCAA
>JAEEUA010000076.1 GCA_016286775.1 Bacteroidales bacterium | reverse complement strand
CTTGCTCCAGTTGCACACCTCGAAAGGCCCGTCGGGGCGGTTCGACTTGGCCACCATCGTCTGACGGCCGCCTGCCTGGTTGTTCGGATAGAGGTAGTAGGTCTTCCGTCCATCCTTGTCCACCACCTCGTTGACATCGGGGGCAAACAGCACGTCGCCCTTGCCATCGGGACGAAGCAGTTTGCCGTTGGCGTCCTTCTTCGATTCGAAGATCACCCCGTCGTAGCGCCAATGGCGCAGGTCATCGACCGAAGCCGACCAAACGACCTGATCCAAGCCGCAGTACATGGTCACCAGGTTGTCGTGCGACCCGTAGATATAGACGCGGTATTGTCCCGGATTGTCGGGGTCTTCAAACACGTACGGTTCGCCATCGGGGATGACCTCCCACAGCGGCAGGTAAGGGTTCTGTGCAACGGTCGTCGCAGCCAGCAGCGACAGCAGGCTCACGGAGAGTAGTCGGAAGATCGTTTTCATAGGATATTTATTTAACAGGAGTTAGCAGGAGTTAATGGGAGTTAGCAGGAGTTAGCAGGAGTTAGCGGGAGTTAGCGGACGATACCTTCGCCTGGAAGAATCCCGTTCAAGCCGACAATTGTTAATTGTTAATTATTAATTGTTAATTGAAGAATTGTCCGCGCAAAGATAGATAGTTTTTTTGTCAAAAGCAAATTTTCGAACGAAATATTTGGAAGAATCGAAAAAAGTCAGTATTTTTGCAGCAAATTATAGCGCTATAGCCCCCTATAGCCAATATAGCTACTATAGTTAATATAGCCACTATCGCCAATATAACCCCTCAAAAAACACCAAAAACCCCAAAAATATGAGAAAACTGTTTTCAATGATTGTTGCCGCGCTGGTATGCGTGTCAGCAATGGCCGAGATACAGCGGCCCAAGCTTGTGGTAGGTCTCGTTGTCGATCAGATGCGCTGGGACTACCTGTACTACTATTACGACCAATATGGCGAAGGCGGACTCCGCAAGCTCGTCGATGACGGCTTCAGCTTCGAGAACACCATGATCAACTACGTGCCCACCGTGACCGCCATCGGCCACACCAGCATCTATACGGGTACCACACCCGCCCTCCACGGAATCTGCGGCAACGACTTCTATATCAACGGAAAGCGCACCTATTGCTGCGGCGACGAAACCGTGCAGAGTGTCGGCTCCAACAGCAAGGAGGGACAGATGTCGCCCCGCAACAACCTCGCTTCGGGCATCGGCGACGTGCTGAAGATTGCCACCGACTACAAGGCCAAGGTCATCGGCGTAGCCCTCAAGGACCGTGCTGCCATCCTGCCCGCCGGCCATGGCGCCGACGCAGCATACTGGTGGGACGGCTCGGCCGGACACTTCGTCAGCTCCACCTACTACATGACCGAGCTCCCCAAATGGGTGCAGGCGACCAACAAGCAGATTGGCGTGAAGCCCGGCACCGACATCAAGCGCTCGCCCGAAGGCATCGTCAAGACCTTCCAGATGGCCATCGCCGCCCTCGAGAACGAGCAGATGGGACAGGATGACATCACCGACATGCTCGCCATCAGCATCTCCTCGACCGATGTCATCGGCCACGCCATCGGCACACGCGGCCCTGAGAACCAGGCAGCCTACATGGAGCTCGACAGCCAGCTGGCCAACTTCTTCCAGGTACTCGACCAGAAGGTGGGCAAAGGCAACTACCTCCTGTTCCTCTCGGCCGACCACGGTGCTGCCCACAACCCCAACGTGATGAAGGAGCACAACATCCCATCAGGCGGCCTCGAGATGTGGAACAAAATGAAGGTAATTGAGGAGACCGTCAAGGCTCAATTCGGCTTTGAGGGCGAAGAGAAGGTCATCCTGGGCGAAAATGCCGGACGCATCTTCCTCAACCACGCCTACATCGCCGCCAGCGGCAAGAAGGTCTGCGAAGTGAAGCAGGCCGTCATCAACGAGCTAAAGAAAATTGACGAGCTGATCTATGTGGTTGATTTCGAGAAAGCCCTCACCACCACCATGCCCAAGCTCCTGCGCGAACGCATCGCCAACGGCTACAACCCCGCCCGCAGCGGCGACATCTTCATCGTGCCCAAGGCAGGCTGGGAGAACGTGAGCGACAAGCCTGACTACGTGGGCACCACCCACGGCATGTGGAACCCCTACGATGCCCACATCCCCTTCGTGCTCTACGGCTGGCACGTCAATCCCGGCGAGACCTCCGAGCCTTCCTACATCGTCGATATCGCCCCCACCATCTGCCAGATGCTCCACATCCAGATGCCCAACTCCTGCATCGGCAATGCCAAGGAGATGAAGTAAAAAGATTGGAGACAACCAAACAACAGCCTGGCCCGAATGCAAATCGGACCAGGCTGATTTTTATAGTCACTATAGCAATTATAGTTACTATTTCATCCTACAGCTCCACCGCCTCATACTTCAGCCCGAAGGCCTCGGCCACCGCCTTGAAGGTGACCTTGCCATCGACCACATTGAGGCCCAGGTAGAGCGAACGGTCGTCGCGGCAGGCCTGCTGCCAGCCCTTGTCGGCCAGAGCAAGCGCATAGCGCAGCGTGGCGTTGGTCAAGGCCAGCGTCGAGGTGTGCGACACCGCACCCGGGATATTGGCTACGCAGTAGTGGACGATGCCGTCGATCGTATAGACGGGGTCTTCGTGCGTCGTGGGCCTCGAAGTCTCGAAGCAGCCGCCCTGGTCGATAGCCACATCGACGAGCACCGTGCCCGGCTCCATCAGCTTCAGCATGTCGCGCGTGATCAGATGCGGGCACTTCGCACCCGGGATGAGCACCGAACCCACCACCACATCGACCGTAGGCAGCAGCTTGCGGATGTTGTGCTCGGTGGAATAGATGGTGTGGACATTGGGCGGCAACTCCATGCCCAGCTGGCGCAGGCGCGGCAGGTTGATGTCGGCAATGAGGACATCGGCGCCCAGCCCGGCAGCCATACGCGCAGCAGCCTCTCCTACCGTGCCGCCTCCCAGGACGAGCACACGGGCAGGCTCCACGCCCGGCACGCCGCTGATCAGCTTGCCCTTGCCGCCCTTGGTCTTCTGCAGGTAGTAGGCGCCGTTGAGCGTCGCCATGCGTCCTGCCACCTCACTCATCGGGATGAGCAGCGGCAACGAGCGGTCGGCCTTCTGCACGGTCTCGTAGGCGATGCAGACGGCTCCGCTCTGCAGCATGGCATCGGTCAGCTCACGCTCGCACGCGAAATGGAAATAGGTGAACACGATCTGACCCTTGCGGATCAGCGGGTACTCGGGGGCAATGGGTTCCTTCACCTTCACAATCATATCCGAAGCGGCATAGACCTCCTCCATCGCAGGCAGGATCTGGGCGCCCGCTGCCACGTATTCCGCATCGGGGAAGCCGCTGCCGTCGCCCGCTGTATGCTGTACAAAGACGGTGTGCCCGTGCTTCACAAGTTCGGCCACTCCTGCGGGCGTCATGCCGACACGGCTCTCGCCCTGCTTGATTTCTTTTGGAATTCCAACTTTCATAGTATTGTCCTTTTAAAGTGTTGTGTTTATATGGTTATCTGGGGCAAAGATAATAATATTTTCGAATCTACATAATAGAAGCCTTCGTTTTTCGTTGCAGTTCACTCATTTTTAGTGTCATTTGTCATGTCCACTTGCGACATGAACAATCTCTCTTAAGAAGAAGTACTCTGTCGGCCGACAGAATATTTGCTACAACGGATAGAGTACTCTAACGGCCGACATAATGCTTGCTCCAATCGGATAGAGCACTCTGACGGGCGTCACGATGTTTGCTCCAATCGGATAGAGCACTCTAACGGCCGACATAATGCTTGCTCCAATCGGATAGAGCACTCCGACGGCCGACATAATGCTTGCTCCAATCGGATAGAGCACTCCGACGGCCGTCACGATGTTTGCTCCAATCGGATAGAGTACTCTGTCGGCCGTCACAATGCTTCCTCCAATCGAATATTGCACTCCGACGGCCGTCACGATACTTGCTCCAATCGAATAGAGCACTCTGTCGGCCGTCACGATGCTTCCGCAATCGGAGATAGCACTCTGTCGGCCGACAGAGTGCTTTATGATGAAAAAGAACAGATTTACAAACAAAAACTTTGCATTTTCAAAGAAAAACAAGTATCTTTGCCGAAGAAATCAATATACCCAAAACGCAATGAGACTCCTTACCACTCTCCTATCCCTGGCCACAGCGGCGACGCTGGCGGCGCAAGAGTATGCCGTGCCTGTCCTCGAGAACGAAGAACCGATGGCGACGGGCAAGTTTGAACCCACCTGGGAATCGCTCAGCCAATACGAGGTGCCCGAGTGGTTCCGCGACGCAAAGTTCGGCATCTGGGCACATTGGGGCCCGCAATGCGTCGAAGGCTCGGGCGACTGGATGGCACGCGGCCTATACCAGGAAGGTTCGAGCCAATATAAATATCACCGCGAGCATTACGGCCACCCGTCGGAGGTGGGCTTCAAGGACATCCTGCCCCTCTTCAAGGCGGAACGCTGGAACCCCGATTCGCTGGTGCAGCTCTACAAGGAGATCGGTGCCCAGTACTTCTTCGCCCTCGGCAACCACCACGACAACTTCGACCTGTGGGACAGCAAGTACCAGCGCTGGAACTCGATGAACATCGGTCCCCACAAGGATATCCTCGCCGGATGGGCGGCTGCTGCCAAGAAGGCCGGCCTGCCCTTCGGCATCTCGTTCCACGCCGACCATGCCTGGACGTGGTACGAACCCTCGCGGCGCTACGACACCCAGGGCGACAAGATGGGCGTGCCCTACGACGGCTGGCTGACCAAGGACGACGGCAAGGGGCAGTGGTGGGAAGGCTACGACCCGCAGGAGCTCTATGCCCAGAACCACCCCTTGAGCGAAGGCTCCTGGGCGAACGGCATGATACATCGCCAATGGGGATGGGGCAATGGCGCGTGCCCTCCCTCGCAGGAGTTTGCGACCAACTTCTACAACCGCACGCTCGATGCCATCAACCGCTACAACCCCGACCTGATCTATTTCGACGTCACCGTCCTCCCCTTCTACCCCGTGAGCGATGCGGGCATGAAGATCACGGCGCACATGTACAACCACAGCATGGCGATGAACGGCGGCAGGAACCGCGCCATCGTCTTCGGCAAGATACTCGAAAACGACCAGCAGCGGCAGGCCCTGGTGTGGGACGTGGAGCGCGGCGCACCCAACGCCATCCAACCCGAGCCGTGGCAATGCTGCAACTGCATCGGCGGCTGGCACTACAACACGGAAATCTACGAGAAGGGCACCTACAAGAGCGCCGCCATGGTGGCCAAGCTGCTGGTCGATATCGTTTCGAAGAACGGCAACATGCTGCTCTCCATCCCCTTGCGATCCGACGGCACCTTCGACGAGAAGGAGGAGGCCATCCTCAGGGAGTTCGGCGACTGGATGCGAATCAACAAGGAGAGCATCATCGCCACCCGCCCGTGGAAGATCTTCGGCGAAGGTCCCATTGCCGAATCGACGATACAGATCAACGCACAGGGCTTCAACGACGGCAACTACACGAAGGCCGGAAGCGACGAGATACGCTTCACGCAGACGGCCAAGAACCTTTACGTGAGCGCCCTTGCCTGGCCGGAGAACCGCACCGTCATCGTCCGAAGCCTTGCCAAGGGTAGCAAGCTCTTCCCGAAGGGCATTTCGAAGGTCGAGCTCCTCGGCTTCGGTCCTGTCAGATTCGATCGCACCCGTGACGCCCTCGTCGTTACCCTTCCCGACACTCCCCTCAACGGCATCATGCCGGTTCTGAAAATCCGCAAATAAGAGCCGACTTCGCAAACAAAATCCGCCCTGTCCCGGTCAAAGCGACCACGGACAGGGCGGTTTCTATCGGTAGGGCGAAGGCTCCTATTCCCTCGAAACGGCCTCCTTGAGCACACGCTGGCACTCGTCGAGGTTCGAGCTGAAGAGGGCCTTGTAGATGGCATCCTTGTAGCGGGCGTTCAGCTGCTGCAGCTCGATGATCTGGCGCTGCAGGTCATTGATCTCGTCATCGGCGTCGTAGTAGTCGTTGGGCGAGTAATTGCCCGCTGGAGCCGTATTGACACGGTTGTCGGAAGTGTTGGGCGTGGAGGCGGTGCCGGCCGTCGGGCGGCTACCGGTGGTGGTGTTCTGCTGCCTGTTGCTGCCCGCTTCGCGCATGTCGCTGAAGGCATTCCAATAGCTGGCATTGCGGTAGGCCGAGAAGGTGCCGTAGGGCACATAGAGGGCGAAGGGCACCTTGCCGTTGTCGTCCAGCGGGAACGTCGAGGAAACGACGGTGGGCGGCTCGGGGCTGTTGACATAGAGCACCTTCAGGGCATCGCAGTCCTCGAACGCCTCCAAGCCGATGCTCTTGACGCCACGCGGCAGGGTGAGCTCGGTGAGCGACGAACATTCCTCGAACGCCTCATCGCCGATGGTCTTGATGCCATCGGGCAGGTTGACGCTGGTGAGGCTACGGCACTTCTGGAAGGCTGCATTGCCGATGTAGGTGACCGTGGCGGGCACCGTGACCGAAGTGAGGCTGCGACAATGGACGAAGGCCGACTTGCCGATGCCTACGACCGTATAGCGGGTACCCTCGGCGTCGGTGACCTGGGAAGGCACCACCAGGCTTCCGCTCACGTAGGAGGCATTGCGTTCGGTGTAGTACATGCGCGACACTTCGCACTCGTTGGTCGAAAGCACGTTGAAGTAGAGGATGCGCCCATCGTCCATCGTTGCCTGGAAGTCGTAGGCCATCGACAGCGATGCTGCTGAAAGGGCGACAAGGAGAGTGAATAGTTTCTTCATAGTGTATCGTCGTGTTGTGTTAATCTTGAATCTAATTTAAGATAGCCGGAAGGGTAGCGGGTTTAAAGACGGGAGAAAAAAACTGCCCGGGCGCTGCGGCAGAAAGAGGAAAAATCTGCCCAGGCGTGCGGCCAAGAGGCGAACAGCCTTCGCCACAGGACCTGAGCAGAATGGATGAATCGGGAAATTACTGGGTAGCGTACTTGCGACCGTTCTGTACCTTGATGCCGCGCGACTGCTCGCTGGTGCGGGTACCGTCAATGCGGAAAATGTACTGCGTTGGAGCCTGGGCGGAAGCAGCCACCTCCTCGACGGGCACCGTCTGGCCGGTCTTCACGACATATTCCTCCTGGGCCTTTTCCATCTGGGCACGGAAGGCAGGGCTTCCCTGCAGGGCGCAGAAACCGATGCTGGCGGCGGCACGGCTGGCATCGACGTCGCTCTGCCAGTGGGCACCTACGATGACACGGCTGTTGCAGTAATCCCAGCCGCGACGGAAGATCTCGTTGGCACGGGCAGGGGCAATCTGAGCAAGGAGCAGGGCTATACCCCAGCCGCGCAGCGAGTGGCCGGAGGGATAGCTGCCTTCGCCGCGAAGGTCGTCCTCCTCATGTGAGGGCATGGCGTCGTCGAAACGCTCGAAAGGACGCTGACGGCCATACTGAGCCTTGCAATACTTTCGCATGGGGTCGGTGGTGGCGAGGCTGGTCTCCAGCAGCTTCCAGATCTCGGGCGTATCCTCGGGGGTGATGGTCAGGCCAAAGGCTTCGGCATACTGTCCGAAGACCTTGATGTGGTCGTCCCATTCGGCATCGGCAATGGCCAGAGCGACGCGCTCGGGGTCCATGCGCTGCTGCTTGCCCCAGCAATAGCGGACAATGTCGTTGGCAAATTCGGGGCTATCGAATGCGGGAGGCGCGGGCATGATTTCATACAGTTCGGGCAACTCGTTCAGTTCGAAATAGGGCTGCACAGTTTCGTCCTGAGCGCCTGCGGTCATCGTAGCCAAGAGAGCGGCTGCGACCAAGGTCATGAATTTTTTCATTGTGAGTGATAAGTATGTAACCAAAATTAACGATAATTATCTGTGTCTTTTTCTTAACACGAATTATCATGAATTTACATGAATTATTAGTATGAATGGTAGGTCAATATAAACATACTGAAAAATTAACGATAATTCGCGATAATTCGTGTTTAAAGAAAAAATGTATAGTTAATTCTGACTTGTTACTTAATTCGTGTTGAAGTTCAGTTACTTGATGATAATCTTCCGACCACGGTTGATGTAGATGCCGGGTGCCGTGGGTTCGCTGCTCAGTCGGCGACCGTCGAGGGTGTACCATGAGTTGTCCACAGCCGAAGCCTTGGTGACGGAGTAGATTTCGCTGATGGCCGTCTCCTGGCCGTCGAAGTTCAGCACGCAAGAGCGGACGAGGTCCGATGATTCGACATCGCCTGCAGTAAGCTCACCCTGCAGCTCGAAGTAAGCGCGGCAAGCATTCACAGGAACATCGTTTTGCGGGTAATAGAGCGTGTTGCCACCGCCCAGATAGAGCTTCTGGGTGTCGCCAGCCCTGAGGGTGACAGGCGAGAAGGTGCCGAGCATGAATACGTCGGTGGCTTCGTAAGAGCCGGGTTCGGTGGCGCTGATGGTTACGTTTCGGAAGGTAGGATCCTTGACATCGCCAGCACCGTCGGTCCACTTCACGAGGTAGGGCTTGCCAGCCTTGACGGAGTTCGGTTCGGAGAAGCCGATGGTGAGCGTAGAGCCGGAGAACGAAGTATCCTTCTTTTTAAACTGCATCACCGTAGCGCCTTCGAGCGGTGTACCCGTATAGTCGGTGATATCGAACGGCAGGCAGAGGGTGTTCCAGCTGCCATCGTGGTAGAAGGTTCGGCCCGTGAGGGTCAGGTCGATGGTCTTGCCGCTGAGGTCGGCGAGCAGAGCCGTGTTGTCCTGGTCGTCGGGGAACGAAACGGTCGAGAAGATGGGCACGGTGGTGGTGCCAGCGGGGCAGACGATGTAGGCGCTGCAGCCGTCGAGGCTGCTCACGGAAGAGTTGGCCTTGAACTGCTCGTTGGCGGCATCGAGCAGCATCGTGGTGCCATCGGCGATGCTGGACTTGAAATAGGTGCCCTTGAAGGCGTATGCGGTATTGTCGGCATAGCTGACGGTGGCAGGATTTGGGCAAGAGAGGGCCACTTCGTCAAACACCAGTTTCTCGACCTTCGAGGGTTTGATGAGGTAGGGGACTCCAGCCGCGAGACGCTTGTCGGCGACTTCGGCAAACTGCATCTGGTTGTTGGCGATGGACTTGTACTCCATCAGGACAACGTCATCGCCGAACGTGGCCTGCAGCTTTTCTTTTGTCAGGGAGAAGGGCAGGCAGATGGTGTTCCATTCGCCGACCGTGAAGGTGCGATTGATGACCGTAGTCTTGCAGATCTTGCCGTCATGATCGCCGAGACTGGTGGCGGTGGAGGTGGCATCGTGCGTGTAGTCGGACGCCTCCATGTTGTCCTTAAGTGCCCGGATGTTGGTGTCAAGCCAGGCGATATGGGTCGAAAGGAAACTCTTCACATCAGCAACAGACGCATCATACGAGCTATAGGTTTTCAACCCCCAACCAAGATAATCTGTATTTAATAACCAACCAGCGCCACCCTGTGAGGTTTCTGTATAGTTGAGGAAACGTGAGCCCCCCATCGATTCGGCAATCTCATCGACCTTACCTTGCAAATAAGCGGTCAGCGAGCCATTGTCATACATCTTGTCCCAGCATTCGACAAGGCGGTTGACGAATTCGGGGCTGTTCTGTGTCAAATTCTTTGCTATTTCGGGCATAACACCCCACTGAATCTTACCTGCGTTGAAGATGAAGCCTTCGCTCAGATTTCCGTAATTTCCGTATGCGATGTCGAAGTCCCACAGCGGGCCGAGCTTCAGCTTGTCGCCGGGATTAATGTCACGATAAGCATAGTTGCTGATCAGACCATCAAAATTGCCAGAGATTTCATTGCCGATGAAATAGGCTACGACCGACTCCAAATCGACATATTTGAACATACCTGTGGCCTCGGAAAAATCAGGATTGTATGTGGTTTTTCCACAAGTGATAATGGTTTGAATGTATTCTTTTATGGCATTTTCCACTTCCGTGGTATAGAATTCACCTTCCGGATTCTTTATATTGATTGCACCCCTATCACCGAACCCGTCAATCTTAATATTTACGTCTTCGACAAAGGCTTCATTGGTCGTCACCCCTTCCAGGAACCAACCGTTGTCCTCGTCGATGTTGATGCGCTCGGTCTGTATCTGCGTGTGGTCGGAGATCTGATAAGTACCGACATACACGTTGTTCACGATGAGATCGACGAACTTGTAGGCGGGATAGAAGGGCAGGGCCTTCACGCCGGTCTTCTCCTCGATGCGGAGGCACACCTCGCGCGTCAGTGCGTTGCGGAGCATCGACTTGTCAGCCACGTTGGCCAGCAGGGTCCAGTTCTTGGCGTCGGCATACTCGTTGGAGCCATCACCCTTGGCGAGGAACTTTGTCTTGCTCGGGAACTTCAGTCGATAGGCCTTCTTTTCACTTGACCATGTGGAGTTGCCACGGCCACGAATGGTGGTCAGTTCGTCGCGGCTCTTGATGCTGCCCGCTGCGTCCACCACCTTGATGCGTGCCAGGCGATACTCGTCGGTCTTTGTTTCCCATCGACCATAGTTAGGGCGCAAGGCGACATTGTTGGTGCAATCGGGGTTTTCGGCGATGATGTTGTTGCTGATTTGGGTGTCGTACGACGAACCACCCTGCAGCTTGACCAGATAATAGTTGTCGTTCTTGTCGCCCGTGGTGTTCTTGTACTCCTTCGGCTTGACGGGTTGATTATTCTCGTCATACTCCACTTCAGCGTCGAGCATCCAGATGTAGATGGTCGGGGCTTTGGTCATTTGCTCTCTGGCAGAAATTCTCCTGTCAGCTTCCTCTTTGGAGGGTGGAAGATTGTAGTCGTCTTCGTTCTCTGCTCTCGCGCCTGTAGCAAATGCACAAGCAAGTGCCAACAGACAAATTGTGTTTTTAGTGTTCATTTAGATGTGTTTTTATATTGTGAAAAATAGAATAATAGTCGTGGGTAAAATGATCTGGTTAACGAATAACGTGTGATGTCTGCCAGGGCCGTGTGCAGGTCCTGACAGACATCCCGTCTATTGAATCATGGTCTTTATACCTTTAAATATATATATACCTCGCTGCGAGGGTCTGCCGTTGAGTCGGCGGCCGTCGAGGGAGTACCAAGAGGGGGTTGAGGAGTTTGAGGAGTTTGAGGGGTTTGAAGGGGTTGAGATCTCGCGGATACCCGTCTCCTCGTCGCCGAAGTTGAGGACGAAGGCCTTGATGTCCTGGGCCTCTTCAGCAGGATCGCCCGCCGTCAGGTCGCCCTGCAGCTTGAAATAGGCACGGAAAGCGCCGATGGTTATGGCTTCGGTGGGATAGTAGAGCTTGTCGCCGGCACCGAGATAGAGCACCGTGCGGTCGCTGTAGTCCTCCTCTTCGCCGACAGGCTGTTCATAGGTCGGCTTCGTCCCCTGCGTGAAGTAGCCGGGATTGCTGGTGCCGCCGTCGATGCGGGCATACTCTGCATCAACGTGATTAGCGTCAAAAGTGGTACCTGCACCGCCAACGAGATTATTGCTGCGTTCGAACATATAAGCCGATGTTGTCACCTTTTCGGTCGACCATTCGCTGCTCACATAGATAGTCTGCAGATAGGGACAAACATTGAACATATTTTTCATATTTTCAACATTGGCCGTATTGAACGACGAAAGGTCGAGGAACCTGCCTCCGAAGCAATAGAACATCATCTCCATATCCGTCACCTTGCGCGTGTCAAAATGGGAAACATCGATCGAACCTATATATACGCAACTGGCGAACATCCAACGCATACTGACAACCTCAGACGTATTGAAGTATTCCATGCCCGTGAAGTCAGACACTTGAGTATAACTAAACCAGCTGGCACAACTCTTCGGGCGTGCGTTGGCAAAAGAGGGGTCGAAGACAACCTTCTTGATAGTTTTTGGGCCTGAAGCAGGGTTCCAACCAGGTGATGACTGCGTATCTTCGGCATCCCACGATGTCACTCCGTCGGGTGCCACGTCGGTCACCTTGAAGGTCAGAGTCGTGCCGACGAGTTCGGCCACCGCGTAGGTTACGGGCTTCTCCTCTCCCACCGTGAGGGGAGCATAGAGGCCTGCGAACGACACTTCGTCGGTGGTGACGGGCCTCGACGTGTTGCTGACGGTCACGTTCTCGAAGGTGGGGTCGGCGATGGGATTGCCACTCGTCCACTTCACGATGTAGGGCACACCGGCTTCGATGCTGGTAAGATTCTCTTCATCCTTGGTGAAGTTGAGCGTCAGGGTTCCACGTTTGAAAGACGATGTTTCAAGCGTCTTGACCGTTGCCCCTTCCAAAGGCGTGCCATCAAGGCTGCTGAGCGAGAACGGCAGGCAGAGGGTGTTCCAGCTGCCATCCTTCCAGAGCGTACGGCCCTGAAGGGTGACATCGGCTGTCACGCCGTCGTAGGTCGTGAGGACGGTACTATTATCGGCTCCATCCTGGAGGATAACGATGTCCGTGGCTCCAAGACTTGCCGTGATGACCACATCCTCGGCTGGCATGGTCAGCGTATAGCTGCCGTCTGCGTTTTCGACAACTGTGCCACTGGAGGCCGTCACTTCCTTGACCTCAAAGCCTTCGGGCGTCCTCAGCGAGAAGGTCACCGCCTTGTTCTCGGCCGCATAGAACTTGCCCTTGTATGTCAGGCCTCCATCGTAAACCTCCACCACTTCGGGGTCGGGTTCGACGCCATCGAAGAGGACAGCCAGCCTTTCGCAATCGAAAGTAACGGCATGGGCGGGAAGGGCTCCGCTGCCTAAGTTAGCGCTCGTAAAGTTGCCAATACCCATGGTGGCTGGTGCATCGCCAAAAGAACAATTATAATAGAGGGAACCCGACACCAGCTGCTGGTTCGCTCCCACCATGGCGCCAAGAGGTTTTTGCTGCCAATTGGAAATATGAGCAGCGTCGGGCAGCTTGGCTTCGAGTGAGAGGCAGTTGCGGATTGGCCCTTGATTCCTTCCTACGATGCTGCCATAGGGGCCACCTGCTTTATCGTCATCGATACTTAGGGTAGCGGCACTTGTACATCCGCTGACTGTACTATAATTATAACCTACGATGCCGCCGTGGTCACAGCCGCTACCCTTATCATGCAGGCAGACATCGGCCAGCACATGACAATTCTCGATGACTCCGCCCATGGTATTACCTGCGATGCAACCCGAACGGTCATCGGCAGTAATGCGCGTATCGGCCAACGTCAGATTCCTGATGGTAGCTGACACCAGCGTACCAAAAAGACCAACAAAATATTTGTTGGGATTGTAATAACGAATGCCACTGATGGTGTGACCTCCACCGTCGAAGATGCCAGAGAATTGTTTCTCATAAACGCCAATGATTTCGAAATTGCTTTCGGTGCTCGTGACATCATCCCAGGGAGAGCTATAGCTATAGCTGATGTCGTCTGTCACCTTGAAATAGGCACCGGCGTAGGTTTCGCCTGCATTGACACGTGAGGCGAGCTGGTCGAGCTTCTCGGTGTTGTCGATGATGAAAGGATCGTTCTTGGTGCCCATTCCGCTCCAAAGTCCGGCATCCTTCACAAAGTTCGTAGTGGTCACCGCACTCCTGATGTCGTTCATCACGGCGATGGCTTTTACGACCGTAGTCGTATTGATGGAGAAGCGGTTGATATATTTTGTGCTCTGCTCGGTAGGTTTACTACCGTCTGTAGTATAGTAGATGGCGGCACCTGTCTGAGCAGAAATCTGGACGTAGGTGGAGTTCTGGAAAGACGTTTCGCCACTGATGACGGGAGCATCGACAGAGCTCTCGTAGGTAATCTGGAGCTGATGGATGCGGCGATGCCCATTTTTTCCGCCGATCGAGAAGGTGACCGAATTGGCATTACCTTCCCAGACTCCTTCGGCATAGGTGCCGACATCACCGACCTGGATGTCATTGCGACCATCGCCCGAACCGAAAACGATGTTGATTTGGGCGATAGACTTGCCATTGGTGGACGTCACGGTCATGGTATTGTTGACATAGAGGCGCACGGCCTCGCCATTGTCATAGTACTTGGGGTAAGCCCCGTGTGTGTTCTCACCGATGTTGAACGTGACGCGACATCCTCCGCCAGATACCTCATACACAGTTTCGGCATTGGTGAATCCCTGTTCGCTGAAGTCGATAGTCTCATCCTGTGCCCACGCCGCCAGGGCAAACGTGAACAGCAGGATAAGTGATGAAAAGATTGTTCTTAAGTTCATGCTCGTATTATTTGACCAGAATTTTCCGCTTGCGGAACCGCATCCTTCAATAACGCCAAAGTCCCCCTGCCCTATTCGAGCAGGAGGAGGTTGGCGAATAAGCTATACTTGCTTCGCGGATGCATTTAATGGCAAGGTTCGTTTATGGGTATATTATAACGGAATCGTCATTTTGTTGCTTGTGCATCACCCGGGTATCAGCGGCTCAGGTTAAACTTGTAACCCAAGGTGAGCTGCAGGGTGACATTCTGCATATCCTTGTCCTCGTGGGTCTTCTCCTTGTTGACGTTTGTCACACCGAAGTTGAAGCGTGAATCGAGGAAGAGGTGGTTTTTCCATTCGTAGCTGATGCCGACGGGGATGGAGAAATCGAACTTGTTGAAGTCGGACTTGCAGCTTCGGCTCATGCTGAAGGTGTAGTCACCATCGTTGTCGAAGGTCACCTCGCCCTCCATTTTTGCGGCGGTAAGGTAGGCGAACTGCACACCGGCATGGAGTGCCAGGCCGCGCCATACGTAGAAGTTGGCAGTAATAGGAGCAGCCAGATAATGGAGCTTGATCGAAACATCATCGAGCTTGTAGTCGATATTGTTGGTATTCCACTTGTGGTCCTCCCAGCCGGTACCGGCCCAAAGCCAATCGATGCCACAGGAGAGACTGAACTTGCTCGACAGCTGCTTTTCAAGTTCCAGACCTACGGTTTGACCACCTGTAGCCGAAGCTTCCAGTGTACCTGCAGGCAGGACAATGGGAGAATGTGAGCCAAGAGCCGACGAGATTTCGATGTCGGGGGTGTTGGTGAATGCTGCACCGGAGAAACCATAACGAAGGTTGAGAGACCAGGTACCTGCATCATATTGTGCACTTGCTGTCATTGCGGCCACCATCATCGTGGCCAGAAGTATAATCTTTTTCATTGTTTTGTTTTTTGTTATTTGATTTCTTGTGAAGTTTGAATCTGTCTGCCTAATGTCTTGATTTTTGGGCATAAATCGCTGCAAAGGTAAGGAAATTATCAGTTGTCGCCAAATAATTTGTTCATTTTTTTTACAATATTCGAAGAAAAAAACGTCATACTGTCATTTTCGAACAACTTATTTGCCATTTCATCCATTTGAATTACCGCTTTAGCGGTACATCTTGATGCTCTTTCCTATACTTGCGAACTTCTTCGTTCCGGGGTGTCATCTGTGCCTGGGCTCTCAGGAAGGTCAGCCCGCAAATCAGCGAATACATGCGAATCATTTTATTTTTGTTTTTTGATTGTTATACGTTATTGTCTTGTCTTTGCCTCTGCAAGCCCCGCTTGTTCGGTTTTGACGGTGCAAAGGTAAGGGCTTTTTGCGGGTGCTCCAAATATTTTGTTCTTTTTCTTCACGACGTATAGCGACAGGATGGCCAAAAGACGACAGACGCGGCAAGACCCTGCTGGATCTGTCGCGTCCGTCACGATTTTTTGTCCGGAAATGGCTCTACAGG
>JAEEUA010000299.1 GCA_016286775.1 Bacteroidales bacterium | reverse complement strand
GTATGAGCACATCTTCCTACTGGGCCCCAGTCATCATGTGTGGCTCGACAAGGCTTCGGTGGGAGTGGGCTACGATGCATACAATACGCCTTTGGGCAACGTGAAGGTAGATGCCGAACTCGGTCGGCAGATCATCGCGTCGAACTCCGTATTTACTTACGAGGAACGTGCTCACAGCAAGGAGCATTGCCTGGAAGTTCAATTGCCCCTGTTACAATATCGTTTCAAGGAGATTCCACCCATTGTGCCCATCGTCATCGCTACGCAGAACTGGCAGAAACTGGAGCAGATTGCCGAAGCGCTGCTGCCTTACTTCAACGAGAAGAATCTCTTTGTGATCAGCAGCGACTTCTCGCACTATCCTTCGTACAAGGATGCGCAACGGGTGGATGGAGCCACGGGCGAAGCCATCAAGACGGGCAGCGTATTGAAGTTTGTCGAAGCTTTGGAAAAGAATGAGAACCTCGGCATCCGAAACTTGGATACCAGTGCGTGTGGAGAGGCGGCTATCGCTGTGCTGCTGATGATGACGGAGGACAGCAAGGGTATCCAGATACATCATGTCCGCTACTGCAATTCGGGCGATTCGCAGTATGGCGGTCATGACCGCGTGGTGGGTTATCATGCTTTTGCTTTTACAAGGGAAGAAAAGGGCGCCCGAGTGCCGACGGTGCCTGCATTTGAAGAGGGAGAAGCCTCTCCCCAGCCCTCCCCTAAAGGGGAGGGAGGAGACGAGCAGACGACAACGGGGTTCCAGCTGTCGGATGCCGACAAAGCGGCGCTCAAGGAGATCGCACGCGAATCCATTCGTCTGTCGTTTTTTGGTCGGAACTATAAGCCAGAGAATCTCTCGCCGACCTTGAAACAGAAATGCGGTGCATTCGTGAGCCTGCATAAGCACGGAAGGCTTCGTGGCTGCATCGGACACTTTGGCGAGGACCATACGCTTGGCGAGATTGTGGCCCAAATGGCACGTGCTGCTGCTTTCGAGGACCCACGTTTCGATAGTGTGCGCCAGTCGGAGCTTGAAGACATCGACATCGAGATTTCGGTGCTGACGCCGATGCGTCGCATAAAGAGTCTCGACGAGTTTGTATTGGGCAAGCACGGCATCTACATTCGCAAGGGCTGGCGTTCGGGCACTTATCTGCCACAGGTGGCTGACGAGGTGAACTGGTCGAAAGAAGAGTTTGTCTCGCATTGCGCCGCCGAAAAGGCCGGCATCGGCTGGAATGGGTGGAAGGATGCCGAGCTGTATGTGTATGAGGCGATAGTGTTCTGATTCTTGGGGCGGTTTATCGTTTTTCGGTATTTCGTAATTTCGGAATACCGGAATCCCGAAATTACGAAATACCGAAATAATAAAAAAGATGATTGAGTGTCGTTATTACCAGAAGCAGGAGGATGGCAGGCTGAAATGCCTCCTGTGTCCGCATGGATGTACCATGGGAGAGGGGCAGCATGGGCTTTGCGGGAGCCGCAGGAATGAAGGAGGCGTGATGGTGAGTGATGTCTATGGCAAGCCGTGTGCCTTGGCTGACGATCCGATCGAGAAGAAGCCGATTTACGGGTTCCATCCCGATACGCGATGCCTGTCGCTGGCTTGCACGGGCTGCAACTTCCGCTGCCTGAACTGCCAGAATCATGACATCTCACAGGCTTTGCCAGCGGAGGTGCCTCATTATACGCTGAGTCCCAAACAGGTTGTGAAACTGGCCTTAAAGCACCGTATCCCAGGCATTGCCTACACCTATACGGAGCCATTGACTTGGATTGAATACGTCGCTGACATCGCTACACTCGCTCATGAACATGGGCTGTGGAACATCCTCGTCTCGGCGGGTTATGTCAATCAGGAGCCGCTGCGCGACTTGGCTCCGCTCATCGATGCTGCCAACATCGACCTGAAATCATTCTCCGACGACATCTATCGTCGTGTGAGCGGAGGAAGCTTGCAGCCTGTACTCGATACGCTTATCACCCTGCATGAGGCAGGTACTCACCTCGAAATCACGAATCTGCTGATTCCCGAGGTGAACGACGATATGGACATGATTCGGCAGATGTGTCGCTGGCTCGTCGAACACGATATGCAGGATTGCCCACTGCATTTCAGCCGCTTCTTCCCACGCTATAAGATGAGCAACAGTTATCCCACGCCGAAGAATACCCTCGCCAAGGCGCGTGACATCGCGCTGGACGAGGGCATCAAGAGGGTATATTTGGGGAATGTGTGACAATTAACAATTTAATTATCACGAATTATCGAATTATAGAATTACATAGCATAGTTCTGCGGCATAATTCTATAATTCGATAATTCGTGATAGAGATAAACGTGATTGTTCTTGTGGACTACTTGATTTTGATCATTCTATCTTGAATGAAGATTCCGCTGTGATTGTTGCCAACCCTTTGCCCCCAAAGATTGTAGGAGGGAGATGCGGTGCGCAACTGATTGTCGGGATTCACTTCACGGATGCCTTCTGCATCGCCTGGCCACATCTTGAGGGCGTAAATGAGCATATCTCCTGTGGTGGCTTTGATCATAACGGTATGGAGATGATTGGGATTTAACTCTGCTTCGACAGTTGCAGAAGCTACATTCTTTCCCCTTGCATCTGGACCTTCGATGACTGTTTTCTCACCAGTTCCCACGTCAGTGATGGTGAGGGTGAGGTTGGTTGACGCTCCGCCCGTGCCGCTATAATAGAACTTCACGCGTTGGCACGCTTGGAGGAAATAAGTCATGCTCTTCTCCGTGCCAACGACATAGGAATAGGTTGAGCCATCGCTTCCCCTGGGCACGAATGGATAGACTTGATTGTCGGTTATGGGGTCGATGAAAGCACGGATGCCGTTTGAAGAGTTCTTGGCCTGCACTTCGTTGGCCGAGGGATTGTAGTACTTCATCCACTGGTCATAGCCGTCGCGTATCTGTACCTTGTTCTTGTTGCCTTTGACGCCCTCGGTGTCGAGGAAGATGCAGTCGGGCGAAAGCAGGAGTTGCCATTCGTAACCCTCGGTGGCTACGGGACGATAATAGAGTGTGTCGGCAGGAGTAGTTTTGTAGAGTCGAATGGCATAGAGGGTATTGCTGCCGTCGGTGAGTGGAGCATCGAGCGCGAAGGTCTGATTGAAGTCGAGCATCTGTGTGACAAGAGACAGGGCACCCGAC
>JAEEUA010000298.1 GCA_016286775.1 Bacteroidales bacterium | reverse complement strand
TGAAAGGCGGTCCTGTGCATGAGCAATGATGAGGTCAATGCACCTGAAGTGATTGACCGTCTCTACGATATCATCCACATGGACAGCCTCATCGGTGATGCCAATGGTGTTTGTCTCGAAGATATATCGTGTCTGGTCATGGGTCAATCTGCTGCCCTCGATATGGTTCGAATTATAGGTAAGATCAATCTGCGTACGATGATAAATACCGCCCTTCACTCGGCTTTCCATCTCTCGACGCAAAGTCTTGAGCAATGTCGATTCTCGACGTTGCTTTCCTTTTTCGGGCAAAGTGGCATCGGACGGGATATTCCAGGTCTTCCCCACTAGGAAAGCCCCTTCCAGTTTCCCGTTCGCACAATAGTTTCGCACCGTACGCTCCGACACACCCATTCTTTGGGCAAATTCTGCTACAGACAAATACTCCATATCGGCAAACTTTATATCAATTTTCGCTGCAAATATAGCGAAATTTTCCGATATCGGCAAACTTTGAGCAAATATTCCTTCTGAAATCAGAAAAAATCGTGTTGAAGAACCAAACTTTCTTCAACACGAAACAAATAATAATATAATGATGTGTGTAATGAAATGCAAACGATAAGTCGAGCAAACCTACTCGGTCTTGATGCCCTCAATGGGATTCCTGTTGGCAATTCGGATGGTCTGACCCAAAATGGATAAGATGACCACGAGGAGGATGATGAAGGCGGAAAAGAAAATGACCAGCCACGGGAAGTCGATGCGATTATAGAAATCCTGCAGGTAATAGTTCATTGCCTTCACACAAAGCGGGACAGCCAGCACGATGGCGACAAGCGACAATAGGATGAAACGTCTCGAAAGCTTCCAAATCGATTCGCGCACCGAAGCACCCATAATCTTACCGATGGCAATCGACTTGCTATGCTGCTCGCTGTAGTTGAACGACATGGCAAAGAGTCCAAGGGCAGAAATCAATATCGAAAGGAACATGAAGCACAGGACAAGTTGCATCGTGTGGCGTTCCTGGGTCAAGGCATCGCGCATCGAATCGTCATAATACGAACAGTTCAATTCCTTGGAATAACCCTTGAGCTGCCGCATCACATCCTTGCAGGTTTTCTTCACCGCAGCCAGAGCCTCGCTCCTATCGCCTTTGACCTTGACGAGCTGGCTCCAGAAATAACCATCCGAACCGATCAGCTGGATCACATTGTGGGAATCCTCGAATCGGGGAACATAATTGCCCATTCCGCACCGATAATTCTCGACGATGCCGCAGATCTTGAAACGAGCCTCCATACTATTCGTCGCCTTATCCCTGCTTTCAATCAATGGGTGTTCGGCAGAGATGTTGTAGCGGCTTTGCGTTTCGCGATCCACCCAACACATACTGTCCGTCATAGCGGAAAACCGCTCTACGACCTTGAAGCCCAGCAGCCTGAAGGAGGTGGTGTCCATCGACGTATAATTTGTCCATGAAGTGTTGCCATCTTCGTCGTGCAACCCATTGAATGAGGTTCTGTAGGGCAGGTTGGCCGCCAGGCCAACGGCTTCGACCTGTGGCAATGCGAGCAGACGCTGGCGCAATATATCCTGAATTTCAAAGGTAAAGCCTAAATCGAAAGCCGATACGGCAATCAGGTCATTCGGACGATATCCCAAAGGCAGGGACAAAATATGATGCAACTGCGAGCTCATGGTCATCGCCACGGCAATCAGCACCATGCTGATCATGTTCTGCACGACAATGAACACCCTGCCGAACACCATCTTGCTGCGGAACTGGAAAACGCCCTTCACCACGTCCAACGGTTTGAACTGGAGCACGAGCAGAGCAGGCAGAAGGCTGGAGACGAGCGAAAGAAGCAGCAGGGCAATGAGCGACCAGGCAATCATCTGGGAATCCGGAATGAGCGGGATGCTCGTCGATAGCCATTCCTCAAACAGCGGCTTGAACAGCCAGGCCACAAAATAACCCAATAGAAAACAGGCCGCAGTGAAGAGAAAAGCCTCGCTGAAGTAGCGGAAGAGCACGCCACGGGTCTGCTCGCCCAATACACGGCGCATCGTCATCTCCTTCGCACGCTTACCCGTCAGGGCCACGGTGAGATTCACGTAGTTGAGACAAGCCGAGACAAGCAGGATGAGAGCCACGAGCAGGAGCACTTCGACGAGGGTCCTGTTGCCCTTCTTTACCACGCTATAGCTCTCGTGCGCTTCGTCGAAATATATCTTGTCGAATCGCGTGAGCGAAGAGCCCCACATCGCCGCTCCCTTGCTCCCGTCACGAGCATAGAACAGTGGCCAATACTCCACGTACTTGTCCAACAGCTTGTCGGCCAACGCTTGGGGGTCCGCTCCTGGTTTCAAAGTCAGGAACGTCAGTGTGTTGCCAAAGTTATCCATCGAAGGGTAAAAGTTGTAGGCTCGCTTGATGCTGAAGAAGAGTTCATTCTCTCTGAACAAATCCCTTCGTCCGAAATCCTCCAACACGCCACAAACGTTAAAAATGTCGTCCCCCACCTTCAGTTGTTTGCCGATGGCATCTTCTCCTGCAAACGCTTTTCGGGCGAATGCTTCCGAGATAATCACGTCATGGTCATTGGTCAGCACCTGTCGCCGGTCGCATCCTCGGAGCTCATAGTCGAACATCTGGAAGAAGGTGGAATCAATATAGGCGCAGGTCGCTCGATAGTATTCATCGCCAATCACTACGTCCTGTTCGTTGCCAGTGGCTATTCGCGTCCAAGTGTCAATCTCCGGGAATGAAGGAAAGAACTCTACAGGCGTGTCGAGTGTCAGTCCATAGAACTTGCCGCTGCCCAAGGCGTAAACCTTGTCGGCATTCTGGAGATTCTTTCCCACGCTGAACTCCGTCTTGGCATACGACACCAGCAGGATGATGAACCCCAGTGCAAATGCCAAGCCAAACGCCTCGATGCACGTATAAAGCTTATTTCTTGAAAGGAACTTCAGGTAACTTTTCATTGCTCTATTTCTTTTTTCAGCACAAAGATACGCCAAAATCAGCAATCCGCCAAAGGTCTTGGCCATCGCAGGATACGAATGTCAAAAATTTATACAGCATTGTGTCTAAAAATTTGACACTCTATCTTCCTTTTGTACCCCTAATGGGCGAAATCTCCTGCCGCAAGAATCATCCTCGGGCTAAGACTTTTCATCGCGTAATCAGTTTTTCTTCG
>JAEEUA010000297.1 GCA_016286775.1 Bacteroidales bacterium | reverse complement strand
ACGTCCGACATGCTCATGACCGTGACGCTGCCCGCAGGTTCGGCTGCCGCAACGAGCCTTACCTACAACGGCGGCGACGTCGAGAACAAGGGCTGGGAGTTCAGCGTCAGCTCGAAGAACTTCACCGGCAATTTCCAGTGGGATACCGACTTCAACATCAGCTTCAACCGCAACAAGCTCACCCATCTGATGCTGACACAGGTTTACTACAACGCAAGGACCACCGACTACGTCAACGAATACGTGGTACGCAATACGCCCGGCATGCCTCTCGGCAGCTTCTGGGGCTACATTGCCGACGGCGTTGATCCCGAGACGGGCGAACTCAACTACCGCGACGTGAACGGCGACGGCATCGTCAGCGCCTCCGACCGCACCTACATCGGCGACCCGAATCCCGACTTCACCTATGGTATGACCAACACCTTCCGCTGGAAGGGCGTGACGCTGAGCATCCTCCTGCAGGGAACCTATGGCAACGACGTGTATAACGTGAGCAAGATGGAGACCCAGGGCATGTACGACGGCAAGAACCAGACCACCGATGTGCTCGACCGCTGGCAGGTGCCCGGTCAGATCACCGACGTGCCGAAGGCTGGTTTCGACCTGCGCAACTCGACCTACTTCCTCGAGGATGGCTCCTACCTCCGTGTGAAGGACATCTCGTTGAGCTACGATGTGCCCCGCAAGGTGCTCAAGCCTTTGCACCTGACGCGCCTGATGCCTTATGTAAGTGCCACCAACCTGCTGACCATCACGAGTTATTCGGGCATGGACCCTGAGGTCAACCAGTATGGCAACAGTGGTGCCGTACAGGGCATCGACTGGGGAACCTATCCGATGTGCCGCTCGTTTGTTGTTGGTTTGAAAGTAGAATTCTAAAATAGCTTAATCAGTATGAAGACAAATAGAATTTTAGGTTCGAAGGGTTCTGAAAGGTTTGAGGGGTTAAGAATGGTTAAGAGAGGTTTGTTGGGTGCTATGGCGCTCTTGATGACGGCCTGCACACTTGATTACGAACCCATTTCAACCCCAACCGAGCTCACCGAAGGTTCGCAAACCGAAGAGAGCACAGCCGTGCTCAAGGACAAGCAGGCTGCCCAGGACCAGCTGACCAACCTCTATGAGCTGTTCCGCAGCCGTGTGGAGCACTGGTATGTCGATAAGCTGCTGCTCGCCGAATCGCATTCCGACAATGCCTACGCCGGTACCACGGGTGCCGAAGTGGAGCCCTACGAGTCGAATGCCATCGATGCCAGCAACTCGGTATTGAGCCGCGACTGGACCCGTTTCCTCGAAGATATCGCCCAGTCGAACGTCCTGATCAATGGTTTGGACCAGCTGCTCGAAAACGGACAGGTCACACAAGCCGAATACAACCAGCTGAAGGCACAGGGCTGCATCTTCCGCGCCATCGTGATGTTCGACATGGCCCGTGAATGGGGTTCCTTCCCCATCATCACGTCCATCGCCAAGACCATCACCGCCGAAAATGTCGAAGAGGTCTATCCCACCTACTTCCCGCCCAAGAACACGCCCGAGGAGTCGTATGCACAAATCATCGCCGACCTCGAGTTCGGCGAACAGTATGCTCCGGAATTCTCGGTGGGCGACCGTACCATCATGACCAAGACCGTGGCCCAGGCTTACCTCGCCAAGGTCTATGCCGAACGTACGCCGCAGAATCACGCCAAGGTCATCGAATATGCCGACAAGGTGATCGGTACCCCAGGACTCGCCCTCGAACCTAACTACGAGACCTTGTGGGGCTTCGACAATGGCGACTGCGTGAAGCGCAACACGTCGGAGGGTATCCTCGAACTGCATTGGAGCGTGGGTGCCGGTACCTGGGCATCGTGGATGTTCGGACGCTGCCTCGAGAACCCCGACTACTACTTCACCTGGGCAAAGTGGGTGACTCCCTCGCGCGACCTGGTCAGCGACTTCGAGCGCGAAGGCGACCAGATCCGTCTCGACCAGACCGTTCACTTCGAATCGTGCACCTGGAGCAACTACTATCCTGCATCCAACTATGCATTCATGTACAAGCTGCGTTCGGGCTACAACAACATCTACAAGTGCCGCCTTGCCGACATCATCCTCATCGAGGCCGAAGCCTGTGCCTATACGGGCAACCTCGCAAAGGCTGCCGAACTGGTCAACCAGATTCGTGCCCGCGTAGGTCTTGCTCCGCTCTCGGGCGACAAGACGTCCAGTCAGGAGGCTATGATTCGTGCGGTGCTGCACGAACGCCGCCTCGAGCTTGCCATGGAGGGTGAGCGCTGGTACGACCTCTGCCGCAACGGCATGGTCGAAGAGGTGATGAATGCCGTCTATGCCCGCGACAACGGTCGCCTGGCACAGAAGAAGCCCTTCGACGCCAATTCGTACCTGCTGCCCATCCCGCAGACAGCCCTCGACCAGAATGCCAACTTAGTACAGAATCCGGGATATTGATTGTTAGGTTAATTTCAGTAAGATATACTTATGAACAGAATGACAAACATGATCAGCATACTTCTTGCTGCCTGCCTCGCCGCCTGCAGCAACAATTCCGAGACGGTGGTCGATGACATGACCGAGCCATTTCCGACGGGCAAGCCCGCTTCGGGCAAGGCTGTGGTCTTCACGACGACGTCCGACGGCGCCTACAGCCTCTTCGAGGAGATTGCCGATGTGGTGAGCGGACAAAGCCTTTCGCCCCTCACTATCCAGCTCGATCCCAGCCAACGACAGCAGTCGATCGACGGCTTCGGCTACGGCATCACCTATTCTTCGTGCTACAACCTTTTGAAGATGACGCCCGAGGACCGCAACGACCTCCTGACGCGCACCTTCTCGACCACATCGGGCTACGGCGTAAGCTACTGCCGCATCTCGATCGGCTGCAACGACTTTTCGAGCACCGAGTATTCGCTGTGCGACGTGGAGGGCCTCGAGCATTTCGCCCTCTTCAACGACGAGGTCAACTACGTGATCCCCATCCTCAAGGAGATCCTGGCCATCAATCCCGACCTCAAGATCATCGGCAGCCCCTGGACTCCCCCCAAGTGGATGAAGGTCGATAACCTGACCAACATGCGTCCCTACGACTCGTGGACCGACGGTCACCTCAGCCCCCTGCACTACGACACCTACGCCGAGTATTTCGTCAAGTTCATCCAGGCTTTCCAGGGCGAAGGCATCCGCATCCAT
>JAEEUA010000296.1 GCA_016286775.1 Bacteroidales bacterium | reverse complement strand
GTATAGATGGCTATACTTTTCATAATCTATTCTTTTTTATCGTTCTTTTGTAGTTGAGCGATTTCGGCCTGCTGCTGTTCGTGCGTCTTGGTGACAACGGGACGCGTGTAGAAGCGCTTGCGTTGGGAGGGTGTGAGTACCCGCTTTCCCGCCTTACGCTGCTCCAGGGCTTCCTGCTGACGTTCGAGATAGTTATCTGCCATAGGATGGTTTATTTTACGACAACGTGGATCTTCTTGACCAGGCGCAGACGATACTTGGTGGTTTTACCGGTCTTTGTAATGGAACCATTGGTCGTAAAATTAAAAGACTTGGTGCCATTTTCGCAGAGGTAACGTGTATTATTGCCTGTTCCTGAGGTAATGACTATATCTCCAGATAGATCCGTGATACAATCATTCAATTTGGCCAAATACGTGGTATCGCCATATTGTTTTTTTAGAGACCGAGCTTGTTCTTCGGTCGGCACAGACCATTTTTTGAATTCATCTTCGGAATAATCGTTAGCAATTGCCGACATATCATTTTCGTGACCTTCTGCTATGGGAGCAAATACATCTTTATATTCTTTTATGCCCAACAACAGCAAATCTGCCTCCGTTTCGGTAGCGTTTTCAACCAAAGCAACAATATGACCTTCCCAGGATTTACTTTGTTCTGGGATTGCTGCAACTTCCACATATTCTGTTACGCTGCTCGTTCCCCCGCTACTGCTCCCACTTCCGAACTCAAAGTCAAAGGAACGTTCCTCCTGCCATCCTTCGATGGTGATGACACCCGTAATGTAGGGGGCTGTCGATTCGACGTATGTTCCCTTGATGGTATAGGGCACAGCCGCCATCAAAGGCTCACTGAGTTCGTAACTGTAACTGGTCTGCCCCTCGGCATTGGTGAGCGAAAGGGTAAGCGTAGTCGAAGAACCGGCACCGGGGAGGAGATAGACCTGATCGGAAGTCCAGACGTCACCCGTCTTGGTACACTTCACGTTAGCTGTGCTCGAACCGCTGAATGTGCCCGACATGTCGATGGCCTTATATTGCTGGGAGACACCAACACTGACGGCAGTCACATCCTCGGGCACAGATTCCAGGCTAAGCGAGAGACTTGCCACGCGATAGGTCATAACAACGTTGACCTTGGCCGAAGCACTGGTCAGCAGCACATCAGCACCACCCATCATCAGCGGTGACGAGGCATAACCTGCCGTAGGGATGTTGATGAGCGCCGACTGCTGGTTATAACTCGAGGGTTCGGTGTAGTTGCCTTGTCCGGAAAGAGCCGTGATATGGTAGGCACCTTCGCTGAGTTTGAGGCTGATCTCGTCACTTTCGGAATTGATGGTCTGCTCACCCTTGAGTGCACCCGACTCGTCGTATGCCATCACCAGAATGGGATAAGTCACTTCACCCGAAGCAGCACGCGTTGTGACCTTCAGTCGAGTGGTTGCCGTAGAGTCGTCGATGGCATCGGCATTGTCTTCGGCGGGAGAGAAACAACTGGTCAGCGCAAGGGCCGACAACATAGGGAGAAAGATTCGGAATAGCTGAATTGATTTCATAGGCAAACTTGTGTAAAGTTTTTCAGTTCGATATCAGATTAAATATTTTTATTGCGCAAATATATGCAGAAAAGGAATAGGTTGTGCAAAAAACACGAAAAAAATGAAGGAAAACCCGAAAAAAGTCTTCCTTCATTCAAATTATGACGCCATTAAAAGCGTTTTTCGAAAAGAATTATCGGTTGAAGAATCCGTTTGAGCCCTGCTCCTTGAAGAGTCGAGGCGTAGCTGAAGCAGCCCCCACCGTGACGGGGAGCCAAACCTCCATACCGCCCTTCTGTCCGCGATGATCCCAGGCATAATAGGGTATCAAGGTGAGTTTGCCATCCTTCACCACGAGGCGACCTGCGTTGTCGTAACTCAGCGTCTGAACATCACTCGTCGTGAGCGTGCAAATTGGATAGGAATTGCCCTGGTCGGTCTTCAGTTCGGCTTCATTGACATTGAACGTAGCCCGAGGATTGAGCAGATAGGTGCGAACGTCAGCAGCATTGTCGGGCCACTCGGCGCAATAGACCAGCGGCCCGCGCTCTACGGCTACCATGCCGCGGTCGGCCCAAACGTTGTCGTTAGCTGCCACGAGGCGAGGCACCATGTCGAAATGGAGCGTCACCACATCGCCCTTCTTCCAGGGACGGGCAATGGTGTAGTAGCCATCGGCGGTAATGCGGCCATCGGGATAGAGCGAACGGCCCTTGGCATCGGTAACCGTCACGTTGAACTTTGTCTCCTTCCCATCGACGAAGCGATAAAGATCGCTGGGCACCACATCGCCCTTCACCCACCCGGGTACGCGAATCTTGAGCGTAAAAAGTCCTGCCGTATTCTTGTTGATGCGGACATTAATCTCGTCGCCGTAGGGATAGGCGGTCTGCTGCTCTAGTTCCACCTTCTTGCCGCCCACCGCGAGCGAAGCGGCATTGTTCATGAAGAGGTTCACATAGACATCACGATCGCGCACGGCATAGACATAGCCGGGCAACGAGGGAATGAAGCGTGAAATGTTGGAAGGACAGCAGGCGCAACCGAACCATGCCTTGCGTGCATAGTTCATGTCGGAAGCCACCGCCAACGGATTGGGATAGAAGAAGCTGTTGCCTTCGAGCGAAACGCCCGAGATGAGTGCATTGTAGAGCGTGCGCTCCACTACGTCGTAATACTTCGACTCGCCATGCAGCAGGAAGAGCCGATGATTGACATAGACGTTGCCGATGGCTGCACAGGTCTCGCAATAGGCCTCGGCATTGGGCAGTTCGTAGTTGTCGCCGAACGCCTCGCCGTTGTGACGTGCACCAATGCCTCCGGTGATGTAGTACTTCTTTCCGACGATGTTGTCCCAAATCTTATCGATGGCCTTCAGGTAGGCACTGTCGCCCGTGATGGCTGCCACGTCGGCCATACCGGCATACATATAAGTGGCACGCACGGCGTGACCCACCGCCTCGTCCTGCTCGACCACGGGCTTGTGGGCCTGGCTGTAGGCATCCTTGCGCGTGGTCAGGCCACGACGGTCGAGGAAGTACTTGGCCTGGTCGAGATATTTACGGTCACCTGTCACGAGGTAGAGTTTCACGAGTCCCATCTCGGCAATCTGGTGTCCGGGCACACGATCCACCTGCCCCTCCCCCAGTCCGATCTCGCGGCAGACACAGTCGGCATAGC
>JAEEUA010000075.1 GCA_016286775.1 Bacteroidales bacterium | reverse complement strand
GCGAACCATCAGCTCGGCAGCGTTGAGCAGCGTCTCAGCAAAGCGGTAGTAGCGGAGGTTGTTGTTGTAGTTGAGGTTGTTGTCGAAACCGGCATCGGCATTGTTGGCCGTGAACGGGCGATACTTGTTGAGCCAGATGTGGGTATCCTGGAAACGGTTGGTGTACTCCACGCCACGCACATCCCAGCAGGTGGCATCGCGGCGCACGTCGCCTTCTTCGAACATGTTGTAGGTAGCTGTACGCACGGGGAGGAAGCCCCATCCGTCGGCACCCGAATTCCAGCCGTCGCCACCGGGCCACGAGTTGGGCGAGATGAGGGTGGGAAGCACCGTGCCGCCAATGGCGAGAGGGCTACCCCATCCGCGCTCGTTGTTGCCATCCTCGTAGTTGATCTCCCAGATGGACTCGGAGCACCATTCGCCCGTCTCGTCCCAGAGGTTGGCATAGTCGGGGTTGAGTGAATACTTGCCCGACGAGATGATCTCGTTCATATAGCCGAGGGCCTTGCTGTAGCGGCTCTGGTCGTTCTGGTACATCACCATCTCGGCATACATCATGTAGATCATAGCCTGCGAGATGCGTCCGCTGTTGGCATCGTCCCAGCGCATGGGGAGCACGCCCGAGGCAGCCACCTCTTCGAGCTCGACGATGAGCTGGTTGTACACCTCGTCGGCCGAGAGCTGTGGAGCCGTGTAGGGAGCGGTGAGGTTCTCGAGATAGAAGGGGATGTTGCCGAAGTAGTGCCACAGCATGTTGTAGTAGAACACGCGGAGGCCACGGGCCTGCATCTCGTAGAGCGACTTGTTGGCAGCCGTCATGTCGGGCACGTCGTATTCGATGTACTTGAGCACGTCGTTGCAGCGCTTCACGCCGCTGTAATCGACGGTCCAGAGCGACGAGAGGGTGTTGTTCTCGTTGGCCTGGAAGTTGGAGAGCATGTGCCAGTTCTGCATATCGGCGAGGTTGGAACCACCTACCCAGAAGAGGTCGCCCATGATCTCGGCATCGATGTTGAGCGCATTGTACTGGCCGAGTCCCCAGTCGGGCCAATGGATGGGGTCGTAGGCGGCGATGAGAGCCTCCTGGATATGCGCGTCGGAAGTATAGTATTCTTCAAGGGGTTCGCCCGACGGATTCTCGACCTCAAGGAACGAGTCGCTGCAAGCCGACAAGGCAAGAGAGGCAGCGGCAATCAGTAAACCTGTATATTGAGTTTTCATAAGTTTTGAATTAACAATTAATAATTAACAATTAACAATTAATTGCGGGTGAATTTAGAATGCAATATTGAATCCAACAGTCCAGGTACGAGCCTGAGGATAGACACCGCGGTCGATGCCGAGGGAGGTGCCGCCCGAGGCGATTTCGGGATCGAAGCCCCAGTACTTGGTCCAGGTGACGAGGTTCTCGACCATGCCGTAGATGCGGAAGCGCTCGATGAAGGCGCGGCGCGTGATCTTGGCGGGCAGGGTGTAGCCGAGGCTCATGTTCTTGATGCGCAGGTAGGAGCCGTCGCAGACATAGAGGTCCGACATCTGCCAGTTGGTCTCGTCCTGCAGCGAGAGGCGTGGATACTTGTTCGAAGTGCCTTCGCCGGTCCAGCGGTTGAGCATCCACTTGGGATAGTTGCCCGAATAGACGTCGCTGCGGTAGGTGGCGTCGAAGACGTCCGAGCCATGCACGCCCTGGAGGAAGATGTTGAAGTCGAAGCCCTTCCAGTCGGCATTGACATTGAAGCCGAAGGTCCAATCGGGAGTACCGTTACCGATGTTCGTGCGGTCGTCGGTGGTGATGGCACCATCGCCGTTTACATCCACGAAGCGAACGTCGCCAGGCACGGCCTTGGGCTGGATGAGCTCGCCGTTGGCATTGGTGTAGGCACGAACCTCGTCCATGTTCTGGAAGACGCCATTGGTCTTGTAGCCGTAGAAGAAGGGGAATGGCTGGCCGTTCTCGGCGCGAGTGCCGCCGCCCGAGATGCCCTGCACGCCGTCGAAGTTCAGGAAGCCTTCGGTGTTGCCGAGGTTCTTCAGCGTGTTCTTGACGTAGGAGACGTTGCCCTTGAGCGAGTAGTGGAAGTCGCTGATGTGGCCCTTCCAGCCGAGTTCGATTTCGACACCCTTGTTCTCCATGTCACCCACGTTGCCGAGCGGCTTGGTTTCGCCCACATAGCTGGGGATAGGCATGGCCAGGATCATGCCGTTGGTCTTCTTGATGAAGTAATCGACGCTGAGGGTGAGTGCATCCTTCATGAAGCCGAGGTCGATGCCGAGGTCGTGCTGCTCCGATTCCTCCCACTTGAGGTCGGGGTTGGCGATACGGTTGGCCTTCGAACCGTTCTGCTTGGTGGCGATGCGGCCGAAGAGGACGTTGTTGCCCATCGAGGTGAGGGTGGTGTAGGTGAAGTCACCGATGTTCTCGTAGCCGTTCTTGCCCCAGCTGTAGCGCAGCTTGCCGATGGTCACCCATTCGGGCAGGTTGAAATAGGGTTCGCGCACGAAGTTCCAGCCGAGCGAGAACGATGGGAAGATACCGTACTTGTTGTTGGAGCCGAAGCGGCTCGAACCGTCGCGGCGCAGGGTAAACTGGAGCATGTAGCGCTCGTCGTAGTTGTAGCTGCCGCGTGCGAAGAGCGACGAGAGGGTGTGCTCGGTGTAGGGACCGCCCCAGACGCTGTACTCGACGGTAGCGCCGGTGATGTTGCCGTCGTTGTCCTTCGAAAGCTCGAAGTTGCCCGTTGCATAGTTGATCGACGGCTTGTTGATGTTCACGAGGTGCCAGCGGCTGCCTCCGATCTCGTCACCCTTCGACTTGAAGGCCGACTGACCGAGGACGACGTTGAACGAGTGGCGGCCCAGCGTCTTGTCGTACGAGAGCACGTTCTCGATCTGCCAGGTGTTCGACTTGGCGGAGAACTGCGTAGCCGAGGTGTGCTCCTGCTTGTTGTTGCCCGAGAGGTAGTAGAGGCTCTTCACGGCGCCGTTGTAGCCCCAGAACGAGAGGTCGGAGCTGTAGGAGAAGCTGTACTTCAGGTTGTCCCACAGGCCGAGGGTGATGTTGAAGTGGGGCACGAACTTGTGGCTCCAGTTCTTCGAAGGATTCTGGGCCACCATCATGGCGATGGGGTTGTTCATCTCCTGGTAGGTGCCGCCGTAGCTGGCGATGGTGTAGGGATTGCCGTTCTCGTCGGTGGGCAGGTCATAGTCGGCGTAGGTGGCCTTCATCTTCTCGGCATAGGCGCCCGAAACGGTTGGTGTCAGGATGGGCGACATGTAGAGGGCCGAACCGAGCACCGAACCGAACTCCGAGTTGGTGGAGATGCCGGTGCTATGGGTGCGCAGGTACGAGAGGTTGATCGAAAGGTCGAGCTTGTTCAGGAAGTTGCGCTCCTTGGTGGCATCGATGAGGGTGTAGTTGTTGTTCGAACGGAGCGTCAGACGGTCGTAGTTCGACTGGCCGTAGTTGCCGCCCACGATACCTTCCTGGCTGAAGTAGCCGATTGAGACGTAGTAGCTCATCCGGTCGGTGGCACCGCTCACCGAAACGTCGTGGTTGACGATGGGGGCATTGTCGTTGAAGACGAGGTCCTGCCAGTCGGTACCGCCGTTCAGCGGGATGGCATTGCCCATGGCATCGGTGAGGTTGTACGGGTCGGCGTAGGGAGCATCCTGGCCGGCGTTGATGTACTTCTCGTTCTGCAGCACGGCATACTCGGTGGCATTGGTCACGTCGCGGTGCTTCCAGGCGGTCTGCCAGCCCCACGAGGCGTTGTAGTTGATCTGAGCCTTGCCCTGCTTGCCCTTCTTGGTGGTGACGATGATGACGCCGTTGGCGGCACGTGCACCGTAGATGGCACCCGAGGCAGCGTCCTTCAGGACTTCGATGCTCTCGATGTCGTTGGGGTTCACGATGTCCAGGCCACCCTCGAGCGGAATGCCATCGACGATGTAGAGCGGGTCGGAAGCGTTGTAGGAACCGGTACCACGCACACGGACACGCGACGATTCACCGGGCTGGCCCGAATTGGCGGTGACGTTCACGCCGGCTGCCAGGCCCTTCAGCGCATTATCGACGCGCACGGGAGCCTTGCCCAGCAGGTCGTCGCTGCTCACCTTGGCGATGGCGGCGGTCACGACGCTCTTCTTCTGCACGCCGTAGCCCACAACCACGACGTCCTCGAGGAGCTTCTTGTCCTCAACCAGGACAACGTTCATCTGCGGGCGGGCAGGCTGCTCCTGCGAGATGTAGCCCACGAAACTGAATCCGATCGTAGCGCCGGTGGGGACACCTGTGAGGGAGAAGTTACCATCGATATCGGTAATGGCTCCGATGGTTGTACCCTTGACATAGGCATTCGCGCCGATGACGGGTTCGCCCGTCTCATCGACAACGACGCCACTCACCACCATAGTCTGGGCCCAAAGCCCCCATGGTGAGAAAAGGAGGACTGCAAGGAGCAATGCGATCCTTGACATCCATTTGTCTGAAGTTTTTCTCATGTTGATGATTGATTTTAGTAAGTATTATATAATATGTGTTGATTGTTGTTTCCAGTCGATTCAGGATAGTGCACAATAAGAAACCTTGCAACTTTGACGGTGCAAAGATAGGACAATTTCAAATAGGTTGTACAGCGAGGTAATGTGTATCGGTAAGTTTCATGATATGCGATTCGTCTGTCTTTCAGGTACTTCGTGTTTTGCATCGGTAAGTTTTGAAGCGTGCATTAGGAATTGCTGAAACGGCCCAGCTGGCGCACATATTCGGCAAAATGCTCCTTCGGGACTATCGCCTTGTTGCGCGTCTTCAGCCGATTGTTATAGACGGTCTGGGGCGAGACGTGCAGGAACTCGGCAATCTTCACGCTGTCGGTGATGCCCAGGCGGACCAGTGCATAGATGCGCAGGTCGGTGTTGAGCAGCTCGCCCTTGCGCGGCTCGATGCGCTCCTCGGGGGCCAGCAGGTTGTTGAAGTCGGTGATGAAGTCGGGATAGATGTGGAGGAAGATGGCGTCGAAGTTGTGGTAGAACTCCTTCAGCTCGTCCTGCACGAGGTTCGACTTTTCGGTCATCTGCAGCACCTCGTCGTAGAGCTTCACCTTCGTCTTGCGGTTGATGTTCTTGCGGTATTCGTCCATCTTGCTGATGTAGTTCGAGCAGAGCGAGAAGACGTAGCCCACATACTCCTCCTTCACGTAGTTCGACTCCTGCAGTTCGCGGTTGGCCTCGGCCTGCTGCTCCATGGCGGCCTGCAGCTTGCGGTTGGCCTCGGTGAGTTCGGCATTGGCACGGGTGAGGGCGGCGCGGTGCTGGCTGAGCTGCTCGTTGGTCACCTCCAGCTGGCTGCGGCTCTGGCTGAGCTTGCGGCGCTGGCGCCAGCCGCTGATGACGGCAATCAGCAGCACGAAGAACAGGATGGCCAGGATCCACGTGATGGCCTGCTGGCGCTTCTGCTGCTCGGCCACGCGTTCGCGGTAGCTTGCCAGGATGTCGTCCATCACGCGGGCGATGCTCACCGTGCGCACCAGGTTGTTGTAGATGCGCGACGTGTCGAGGCACACATTAATATACGTATAGGCGCGCGAGAGATCGACGGCACTGTGGTCCTTCGAACCGAACAGCCCGTGACTGCGGCGCGATTCGTCCTGCGAGATGTCGTAGAGCACCGACGACAGCTCCTCGAGCGAGGCGATGTCCTGGTTGGCAGCCCGCAGGTCGGCGATGCCCGAACGGGCCATGTACTGCAGGTAGGCGTCCTCGTCGCCCCTCTCCTGGTACATGCGCGCCAGGCAATAGGCCAGCATCGCGTCGTGCCGGCTGTCGAACGCCAGGGTGTCCACCACGGGCGACAGTGCCGCAATGGCCTCCTCGATGTTGCCCACGCTGTAGGCGCGCCACGACTGCCACCACAGGTAGTTGTCGTCGGTTGGCTCCATGATCTGGTAGATCGAGTCGGTGTAGGTCCAGGCCTGCTGCTGGTACGACTCCTTCATCGGCTCCGACCACGAGTATTGCGCCAGGTGCGAATAGAGGTATTCCTGCTGGGCATAGTAGTCGAGCTTCAGGTTGCGGGGCAGGCTGCCCAGCTTCAGCCCGTCCAGGGCATTGGTCGCCTCCAGGAGCTGGCCCGTCGAAGCTAAGATGAACGAACGCTGGATCTGCCATTCCGCCATGCCGTCGCGGTCGCCGCGCTGCCGGGCGATCTGCAGGTTGGCATCCACCAGGCTCATCGCCAGCTCGCTGTCGAACGTGAAGCATTCGTCGTAGATCCGCCGGTTCAGCTGGTAGAGCTCCTCCACGTCGCCCATGCCCCGCTGCATGATCTGCATCTGCTGCAGGCGGTGCCGCTTCTGCTCGTTGATCTGCTGTCGCTGCTGCACCACCGAATCCAGGCGCTGGAGCCATAGCTCCGACGTGGCATTGTAGGCATAGCCCGTCCTCTCCGCACAGGAGATGACCAGCAGCAGCAACAGACGGACGATGTGTCTAAGGTTCTTCATTTTTGTGTGTCACAGTATGCATTCGACGGTGCGAAGATACGAACAATTTTCGAGCCAACCAAATTTTTGTTTCATTTTTTTACATTTCAGCCGGCTAAACGGGCTTCCTCCAACCCGATTATCGGGCGGTTTTGGAACTTTCAAATCTAATTTTTTGTTAAATTTTGCTCTTTTTGGCTCATTTTTTCGTCGAAATCGGAAAATAAATAATAAAATATGGGCATTTTTTCGGCTATGAATTGCAAAAATCATTAAAATACACCATATTTGCACCGTAGAAACATCAAAATCCACAAAAAAGGAAAAAGATGATAGAGCGGTTTCTGAATCAAGTTGAGTTTTCGAGTTACGAAGACTTCATGCAGCATTACAGGCTTATCGTGCCCGAACACTTCAACTTCGGGTACGATGTCATCGATGCCTACGCCGAGGAGCAGCCCGACAAGGAGGCCATCCTTTGGACCAACGACCACGGCGAGGTCAGGCACCTCAACTACCGCGACTACAAGCGGCTGTCCGACCAGGCTGCCAGCTACCTGCTGACGCTCGGCATCGGGCGCGGCGACCGCGTGATGCTCATCCTCAAGCGGCGCCTGGCATGGTGGATCACGATGGTCGCCCTCCACAAGATTGGCGCCGTCGCCATCCCCGCCACCCATCTGCTCACCGACAAGGACATCATCTACCGCTGCCACGAGGCCGACATCAAGGCCATCATCGCCGTGGGCGACAACGACGTGCTGCGCAACGTCATCGGCGCTCGCGCCTTCTGTTCGTCGCTCGAGCATTGCATCTCCATCGGCCCCCTCGTTCCGCAGGGCTGGGACGACTTCTGGAAGGGTCTCGACCAGGCTCCCGCCTTCGTCAGCCAGAAGGGGCAGAACCTCGCCACCGACAACTTCCTGATGTACTTCACCAGCGGCACCTCGGGCGAACCCAAGATGGTGATGCACGACTACACCTACCCGCTGGCGCACATCCTCACCGCCAAGTACTGGCACAACGTCCACGAAGGCAGCCTCCACCTCACCCTCGCCGACACCGGCTGGGGAAAGGCCGTGTGGGGCAAGTTCTACGGCCAGATGATTGCCGGCGCCACCGTCTTTGTCTATGACTTCGAGGGGCATTTCGAGCCCGCCGACCTGCTGCAGATGATGCAGGACTTCCACGTCACCTCGTTCTGCGCCCCTCCCACCGTCTATCGTTTCCTCATTCGCGAGGACCTCAGCCGCTACGACCTTCATGCCCTCGAATATTGCACCACGGCAGGCGAGGCGCTCAATCCCAACGTCTTCCTCGAATGGAAGGAGAAGACCGGCATCATGATCTGCGAGAGCTACGGACAGACCGAGACGACGCTCGTCCTCGGCACCTACCCCTACGTGACGCCCGTGCCCGGTTCGATGGGCGTGCCCAACCCGCAGTTCAAGGTCGATGTGCTCAACAGCCAGGGACGTCGCTGCAAGCCCCTCGAGCACGGACAGCTCGTGATCCGCACCGACGAAGGCAAGCCCTACGGCCTGTTCAAGGAATACTACCGCAACCCCGCCCTCACCGAGAAGGCGCACTCCAACAACATCTACTACACGGGCGATGTGGTCTATTACGACGAGAAGGGATACTACTGGTTCGTGTCGCGCGCCGACGATGTCATCAAGAGCTCCGGCTACCGCATCGGACCCTTCGAGGTCGAGTCGGCGCTGATGACGCACAAGGCGGTGGTCGAATGCGCCATCACCGGCGTGCCCGACGACATCCGCGGCATGGTGGTCAAGGCAACCATTGTCCTCGCCCCCGACTACAAGGCCAAGGCAGGCCCTAAGCTCGTCAAGGAGCTGCAGGACCACGTCAAGCACGAGACCGCGCCCTACAAGTACCCCCGTGTCATCGAATTTGTCGATGAGCTGCCCAAGACCATCAGCGGCAAGATACGCCGCGTCGAGATTCGCGAGCACGACAACGCAGGCCGTTTTTGACTTGCCAAGATGACGATTTTCGGACAAACCAGCGAATTTAGGTCAGTTTTTTGACCTAAATTTCGTTTTAAAAAGAGGTTTTTGCAAAAAATTTGTATATTTGCGCATCAATCCAATCCAAATACCAACTACTCAACCTTTATTCGTCAAAAAATTATGGCAAACGTTCCTTTCAAGTATGCGCCTATGTTCCAGATGGGCGAAGACAAGACCGAATACCGCCTGCTCACCAAGGAAGGCGTCACGGTCAGCACTTTCGAAGGCCATGAAATCGTCAAGGTTTCCAAGGAAGCCCTGACCTTGCTTGCCCAGCAGGCATTCCACGATGTGGAGTTCATGCTGCGTCGCGAACACAACCTGCAGGTCGCCAAGATCCTCCGCGACCCCGAGGCATCCGAGAACGACAAGTATGTGGCACTGCAGTTCCTCCGCAATGCCGAGACATCGGTCAAGGGCATCCTCCCCTTCTGCCAGGACACCGGCACCGCCATCATCCACGGCGAGAAGGGCCAGCAGGTATGGACCGGCTTCGAGGACGAAGAGGCCCTCAGCCTGGGCGTCTATAACACCTATACCGAGGACAACCTGCGCTATTCGCAGAACGCTCCCCTGAACATGTACGACGAGGTGAACACCCGTTGCAACCTGCCCGCCCAGATCGACATCGAGGCCGTCGAGGGCGCCGAATATCGTTTCGTCATGGTAGCCAAGGGCGGCGGTTCGGCCAACAAGACCTACTTCTACCCCATGACCAAGGCCACCATCCAGAACGAAGGCACGCTGCTGCCCTTCCTCGTTGAAGAGATGAAGCACCTCGGCACCGCAGCCTGCCCGCCCTATCACATCGCATTCGTCATCGGTGGCACATCGGCCGAGAAGAACCTCCTCACCGTGAAGCTGGCCTCCATCAAGTATTACGACAACCTGCCCACCACGGGCGACGAGACGGGCCGCGCCTTCCGCGACATCGACCTCGAGCAGAAGCTGCTCAAGGAAGCCTACAAGATCGGCCTCGGCGCACAGTTCGGCGGCAAGTACCTCGCTCACGACATCCGCGTCATCCGTCTGCCGCGCCACGGCGCCAGCTGCCCCATCGGCATGGGCGTCAGCTGCTCGGCCGACCGCAACATCAAGGCGAAGATCAACAAGGACGGCATCTGGCTCGAGAAGATGGACGACAATCCGTCCGAGCTCATCCCCGAGGAGTACCGCAATCCGGGCGAAGGCGGCAAGGGCATCGAGATTGACCTCGACAAGGGCATCGACGCCGTACGTGCCGAACTCACCAAGTACCCCGTTTCGACGCGCGTGAACCTCAAGGGCACCATCATCGTGGCTCGCGACATCGCCCACGCCAAGCTCAAGGCACGTCTCGATGCAGGCCAGGGTATCCCGCAGTACTTCAAGGATCACCCCATCCTCTATGCCGGACCCGCCAAGACTCCTGCCGGCTATCCCTGCGGCTCGATGGGCCCGACCACGGCCAACCGCATGGATCCCTACGTTGATGAGTTCCAGGCCAACGGCGCATCGCTCGTCATGATTGCCAAGGGTAACCGCACGCAGCAGGTCACCGACGCCTGCAAGAAGCACGGCGGCTTCTACCTCGGCACCATCGGCGGCGTAGCTGCAGTGCTCTCGCAGAGCAGCATCAAGTCCATCGAATGTGTCGAATATCCCGAGCTCGGCATGGAAGCCATCTGGAAGATCACCGTCGAGGACTTCCCCGCATTCATCCTCGTCGATGACAAGGGCAACGACTTCTTCAAGCAGCTGAAGCCCTGCGCAGGATGCACCATCCTGTAAGACATAACCCATAATAGATTAGCCCCGCACCTTCATCGGTGCGGGGCTAATTGTATTTTTGATGGCCTGAATATGTATAGGCTCTAGATAATCTAGAATTTCTAGACAATCTAGAGGCTCTGGAAAAGCCAGATTATTTCGTCATCAGCTTTAGCTGGGCAGACTTCATGCCGGGACAGGAGATCTTGACCGTGACGGGGCCTGGCGTACGGGTGGCACGCAGGATACCGAGCATGAATCCCGACTTGAGCGGCTTGCTGTTGATGTCGCTGGTGAAGAGCAGGTCGGTGTAGTGATCGACGTTGTCGAGGCAATAGAGCGAGGCGGCTCCACTCACCTCGAAGGTCACATCGCCCGTGGCATCGAACACACGACGCCCCTTGCTATCGACCGCCCACACCTTGATGTACTGCAGGTCCATCCCGTCGGCCTTCCACGCATCGGGCGTCTCGGCCTCGGCACGGAGGGCGACAGCCCGTCCCGTTGTCTCGATCTGATGGCGCGTCACCTCCCGACCGCCGTTGTAGCCGATGGCGACCAGCCTGCCCTTCGCATACGCCACGTCGGGCCACTGGATGATGTGCTTCTTGGAGTTGGGCATGCCCTTGTCGTACTTGTCGAGACCTTCGTTGCTCGTCCAGAGGTTGTTGGGCTTGCGTCCCAGGCTCTTCCCATTGAGCAGCAGCTCCACCTCCTCGCAGTTGCTGAAGGTGTAGAGGGTCTGCGTGGTGCCTGCCTCCTTGTTCCAGTTCTCGTCGAGGTGCAGGCTGCCCACCTGCACGTCGTTCCAGCTGACGCTCTCCCCTTCTCCGGCATTGACGGCGATGCGCACCTGCGGCTCGTCGGGGACAAAGGCACTCCGGATGAGATAGGCGGTCGGATAGGGATTGAGCGCCGTGTCGAAGAACGAATAGTTCCAGCCCTTCTTGGGCCATCGGTTCGACTCGCCCCAGTACTCGACAGCTCCCCAATACGCCAGGCCGACCATCCTGTCGCGATCCATGTTGAAGAAGCCCCACAGGAACTGCGAGGTCTGGCATTCGCTCTGGAAGAGGATCATGTCGGGGTTGTGCCGCAGGTATTCGCTGTAGCAGTTGCTCTGGTAGTTGAACGACGAAACCTCGCTGACCTGCGCGATTTCGGGGGCTACGCAATGCTCCATGTCGCTGCCGTCGGGTTCCTTGCGAAGTGCCCCGGCACGCGACGGGAACATGGCAACCGTGGTGAGGCGCGTATCGTCCCAGCGCTTCAGATAGCTGCTGAAGATGCGGTAGGTGGTGACGCCCCAGTCGTTGGTGTCGAAGCCCGCCCAATCGTTGCGCGTCTGCAGCTCGTTGCCCAGGCTCCACAGGATGACCGACGGACAGTTGCGGTCGCGCTTCACCCATTCGGGGATGAGCTGATGCCAGATGGCGGTGAAGGGCTTGCGCCCGCCCCAATAGTCGTTGTCGCTCCACTTGTCGATGAGCTCATCGACGATGAGGATGCCCACGCGGTCGGCAATGCGCGTGAAGGATTCGCTATAGGGATTGTGCGAACAGCGGATGCAGTTGTAGCCGAAGGCCTTGGCCTGGAGCATCAGACGCTCGATGCCGCGGTCGAAGGAGGCTACGCCCAGGCCGCCCATGTCGTGGTGGTTGGCCATGCCCTGCAGGAACACCTTGCGCCCATTGAGCTTGAAGCCGAAGTCCTTCGAGAACTCGATGGTTCGAACACCGAAGGTCTCGACCAGGCTGTCGGCCGTGACGCCATCGGCAGTCACCATCACCTCGGCGGTATAAAGGTTGGGCGTATCGAGGTCCCATAATTGAGGATGGACCAAAGTCACGGGATCGAGCCGTACCTCGCTGCGCTGCTGGTGCGTGAACTGAGGCATCTGCCCCTTCGTTTCAGCAACCACATTGCCCTGTGGATCGCGAATGACAGCCTTGAGGCTTGCATTATGCCTTTGCCATCCATCGACCTCGACCTGAAGTTGAACCCTTGCCGATTCGGGGGACACTTCGGGAGTGGTCACATAAATGCCATGACGGGCAATATGGGTGGGATTCTGGACCTGCAGATAAACGTCGCGGAAAAGGCCACCTCCCGTGTACCAGCGGGAACCCTTCGAGGGTCCTGTCGAGGCATAGACCGCCACGACATTCAAGGTGTCGTACCGTAAATGGCGGGTGATATCGGCCTCGAAACCTACATAGCCGTATTCGGTCGAAGCTACCTTCGTGCCGTTCAGATAGACATCGCCATAGAAGATGAGTCCGCCGAAGTCGAGGCTCACGCGACGGTTCTTCCAGACCTCCTCGGCGCGGAAGCTCTTGCGATACCAGCCTTCGCACATCGCCTTGAAGCCGCGCGCTCCGCCTGCACTCTCGTCCCAGGGCTGTTCGAACTGGAAGTCATGCGGCAAATCGACATGGCGCCAGCCGGAATCGTCGAACGCGGGGTCCTCGGCTCCGGGCTGCGCACCCAGCTGGAACTTCCAGTCGAAGTTGAAGAGCTGATGCTGAAAGGACGATAGTTGGGACACGGGGATGTTGGCGACGAGCTTGCGCTCCTGCCGATCCACATACTGGGCGGTGGCAGCCAGCGACGCTGCTGCCAGAACGAGGGTAAGGAGGTGTTTCTTCATAGAATAAGTTGAGGGAAATTAGAGTTTATTTATTGTCTCAAGTTTCGCATTTGCGAAACTTGATGGATATTAAAGGATATTTGGGGATATTAAGGGACGACACCTTTGCCTGTAGAGAAAGGGACCCAAGAAACATACGTCCCTTAAAATCCCTTAGAATCCCTTAGAATCATCAACTTTCGCAAATGCGAAAGTTGAGTTTATTATTGCTTTTGGTCAGCACGAATGAAATCGAGCAAACGCTGGACGGCCTCCTCGGCGGGGATTCCCTTCTGGACACACTGCTTCCCCTTGTAGAGCGACACCAGGCCGGGACCTGCGCCCACATAGCCGTAGTCGGCATCGGCCATCTCGCCGGGGCCGTTGACGATGCAGCCCATCACGCCGATCTTGAGGCCCTTGAGCCCGCGGGTAGCCTCCTTGATGCGCGCAAGCGTGGTCTGGAGGTCGAAGAGCGTGCGTCCGCAGGAAGGACAGGCGATGTATTCGGTCTTGGTGAAACGTGCCCGCGAAGCCTGCAGGATATTGAACGCCAGCTCGACGCGCCTTTCGAGCGGGAAATCGACATGATTGATGAGAATGCCATCGACGAGCTGGTCGATGAGCATCACGCCGAAGTCGGCTGCCGCACACAGCTGCACCTCGTCCCAGGTGGAGCAGAACGAGTAGTCGCGGCTGATGATGACGGGATTGACGCAGCCCATGGTGCGAATGCCGAAGATGAAGGCACGCCAGGCTCCGATGGGATTGTGGTTGTTGGCACGCGCGATGACGGGGGTGTCGGGATGCTCGAGGAGGTAGTCGAAGATCGATTCGTCGGTATTGAGTTCCTCGAGGCTGTAGTTCAGGAGTCCGGCGATGCAGACATCGGCTCCATATTTCGTGCCGCCGCAGACGCAGACGGGCTGCCCGTCGCCCAAGGGACCGACACGGGTGCTGCGGAAGCGACGGGGTTCGACCGGATCGTAGAGGGCCAGTCCCACGTGCGGGCCGTCGAGGCGCTTGTGCTGGGCACGTTCCTCGAAATAGTGGACCAGACGACGAGCGACGGGAATCTCGGCCTCGGGGTCCTCGGAAAGGGAGACACGGATCGTATCGCCGATGCCATCGGCCAGGAGTGCTCCGATGCCGACTGCCGACTTGATGCGCCCTTCCTCGGCATCGCCTGCCTCGGTGACGCCCAGATGGAGGGGGAAGTGCATGTCCTCCTTGTCCATCTGCCGAACCAGCAGACGCACGGTGCGGACCATGACCGACGTGTTGGAGGCCTTGATGCTGATGACGACATCGGTGAAGTCCTGTTCGACACAGATGCGCAGGAACTCCATGCACGACTCGACCATGCCGGCGGGCGTATCGCCATAGCGCGACATGATGCGGTCGCTCAGCGAACCATGGTTCACACCCAGGCGAATGGCCGTATGATGCGCCTTGCAGATGTCGAGGAACGGAATGAAGCGACGGCGTATCTTCTCGATCTCCTGGGCATACTCCTCGTCGGTATATTCGAGCTTCTTGAACGTACGACCGGGATCGACGTAATTGCCCGGATTGATGCGGACCTTCTCGACAATCCCGGCAGCGACATCGGCCACCGACGCATTGAAATGGATATCGGCAACCAGGGGGACCTGATAGCCATCGCGATGAATGCGGTCCTCGATCTCCTGGAGCGCCAGCGCCTCCTTACGGCCCTGGGCGGTGAGTCGCACGATATCGGCACCGGCATCGACGATGCGCTCGATCTGGGCGGCCGAAGCCTCGACGTCGTTGGTATTCGTGTTGGTCATCGACTGCACCCGAATGGGATTCCTGCCACCCAGGACGACATCGCCGACCCGGCATTCGGTGGTTCTTCTTCGAACATAGTTGTACATAAGCGGACGGTTCTTTGTGTGGATGAAAGACAAAAGGATCAGTTACACTTGTAGTCGTACTTGAGCTCGGCCAGCTCCTTGTTGGCCTTGACAATCTTCTGGGCGAGGTTCTTCTTGTACTCGACAAACCTTGCAGCCAGCTCGGGATCGCCGACCGAAAGGATCTGGACCGCCAGGATAGCTGCATTCATGGCACCGTTGAGCGCCACCGTGGCAACCGGTATTCCGGGGGGCATCTGAACCATGGCAAGCAGGGCATCGAGGCCCTCGAGGCTGCCCGTGAGGGGCACACCAATGACCGGGACGGGAGTGGATGCAGCCACGACACCTGCCAGGTGGGCGGCCATGCCTGCACCGGCGATGATGACCTTGATGCCGCGCTCGGCAGCACCCGTGGCGAAGGCCTCAACCTCCTTGGGTGTGCGATGGGCCGAAAGGGCAAACATCTCGAAGGGAACCTGAAACTCGTTGAGAAGGTCGGCAGCTTTCTTCATGACCGGAAGGTCGCTCGTGCTGCCCATGATGATGGAAACTTGGGGGGTCATATATTTCAAATAACAAATAACAATTAACAATTAGAGCACCAGGTAGTTGGCGAGGAGCATGGAGCAGATGCCCAGCAGAGTGCCGGCGCCCACCTGGCCCAGGGTGTGGCGACCCAGATAGACGCGCGTGCTGCAGACCATGCCCACCACAACCACAGCGAAGAGGGCCAGCCAGAGGGGCATCGACTCGGGGAAATAGAACACCAGCATCAGGAAGAACGTGGCTCCCGCCGCATTGGCAGAGGCATGGGCCGAAATCTTCCACTTCCAGCTCACGATCCACGCCACAAACGTGAGAATCACCGAGCCGTAGTAGGGCATCAGCACCCAGTCGGGCAGGAAGCCCGTGCGGGTGAGGACAATGGCATTGATCAGATAGCAGGCGAAATTGGTGAAGAACGGCACCATGCGGTCGCGCCGGTCGCGCAACGCCCAATGTCCGATGAGACCGGAGACATGGAGCATCGTGATGATCAGGACGGGCAGGACCAGCGTGTAGAGTGACACCATCCCGACGAACCATGCCTTCACCTGGAAGGGCAGCGCCTGCATCCGGGTGAACAGACAGATGACCAGGGCGGTATAGGTTAGCACCAG
>JAEEUA010000074.1 GCA_016286775.1 Bacteroidales bacterium | reverse complement strand
AGAAAGACATTTATCAGGGACAATTGTATAAGAAGTTGATGTTCGACAAACTAGAGGTTAACAAAGGTATGCTGACCGAAAACATTGTTGCACAGATGCTTCGAACTGCAGGTAATGAATTGTTTTTCTATTCGAATGTATCCAGGGTAGCAGAAGATAGAATGGAAATTGACTTCCTTGTACGTAAACCTTCGGTGACTGATCGGCATAATATTTCGCCAGTCGAGGTAAAGTCCTCATCGCGATATAGCCTGACCTCACTTGAGAAGTTCACAAGTAAATATGGAAAGTATTTGGCTACTCCCTTTGTCTTACACACTGGCGATTTGGCCGAGAAGGATGGTTTAGTTTATCTCCCGCTCTATATGGCTGGAGAGCTATAGACTACAGACTCCACCTCATTTCCTCCTAAGACTTCCTCCCTGATTTCTTGCGTCAGCAATAAAACTCGGACGACCAGATTTTTTGTTTAAGAGGGGGGATAGCCAATATTTTTCATCTTCTCTTGTTAGTGTGCGATTCGTGTTCTACAACCACTGTTCCGCGTCTCCATGGTCAATCAGAATTTTACCCCAAATTCGGTCGATCAAAAATTTTTTAGTATTTTTAGTGGAACGATTATCGATTTGCAATGATGTTGACCCGAAGGGTTGGGGAATGGCTTGCGGTCAGCATCGGGGAGCTTGCTCATCGATGCTGAGCGGAAGACAGTCGCCAAGGGGCTTATCGAAGCCCCTCAGCATTGCAAATCCATTTTTCATCTTTTTAAAAAATAATTCATGAAAAATTCGTGATCAATTACATGATAATTCGTGTTAAAGAAAAAAGATTCGTGTGTGAGATTCGTGTTCAAAAACAACTCAAAAACCGCAAATAATCAGTTATTTCCCACCCATAAAAAATCATTTCAATATTTTTTTCACCATTTATTTTGTTCTTTCATTTTTTTCTCTTATATTTGCCCCGTAATATAGTTTATTGCAAATTGAGTTAAGCAACATAAATATTTTATTATGGATACTACGACAATTCTACGCCAGGCAGAAAACCTGGCGTCTGACGAGGAGAAGTTGGCGCTGTTGAGTGATTTCCTTGGAGAAAATATGGACAACCTGGAGTCAACGGATTTAATCCAGTTGCTGACTCCCTTGGTGGATATCACCAGGCGGATTTATGAGCAAAAACCTGTTCAGGAGACAATTTCCGACTATATGATAGCTTTGATAAAACTGGCTGAGAACTATATCCGTGACGACCAGGGCTGGTTGGCAACGCCTCTTCTGGTTAAGGCCGAAGAACTCCTGGATGAACAGCCGGATACGGAAGAGAATGCCCAGTGGAAATGTCGCTCATATTTTGACATAGGCGAATGCTACTCGATGGAAACGCGTCGCCCGATGGCGAAGAAAGCCTTTCAGCAGGCTCTCCATTATGCCACTACCGAGGAAGACAAGGAAAACTGTGAGTACAGTCTTGACCGGTTGGAGAATCCCAGACTGAAATACGACTCTGTTGAGGACAGCGAGGCTTATCTGTCTGTGATTGACGAAGTGGAGCGTAGGCTCTATGAAGAACTGAAGGGCGAGCCACGCCACATGGGCTTCTGTTTCCGCTATTGGTCTGCTAAAAGTGAACTGCTGGCAGAATATGGTATAAAATGGCGTTCGCCACGTATAATGAACCCAAGAGTAATGTTTGACTAAACGATACAACGATGTCTTCAGTATGTTATATTAACATCTATGATATTACCCACGACCGAGGTGTCAATATGGGCAGGAGTCTCATGCAGCAGTACGAAATTCCTGCTGAGGAACTTGTCGTAGGTCAGGAACTGCTTCATTGGAATAATCGTAAGGGGGACAACCCTGTCGTGACATTCTACGACGGGCGACAGCTCGGCTTGGAGTATAGAGGCGAGAAGTTCATTGTCAAAACTGGTGAGGAGGTGATGCTGAGTGAAGGAATACGAGCAGATTCGGAAGCTGCTATGGGTGGGATTCAATCCGAGATTCAGCATTGCGTCAAGTTGGCAAGACCTCATGGTATTGATATGAAACTGACTCCATCCGACGTTGCACAGCATCCGGGCAGTAGCTATTTCTGGGATGCCCCGCAGTTCCCGTCTGAGGATATGTATCCGTTCACAACCGATGAAGACGGCAATAGGTATCCTATGCAGTTCATTTGTCAGATTAACTGCAGTGATCTTCCCGATAATGACTGGTTGCCCAGGAAGGGGATGCTCTGGTTCTTCGGCGAAATAGACTACTTCCTCGGCTACGACGTCAAGCAGCCCTATGGACTGGGCAAGTGGCCTGAATATGCTGTCAAGGTCATCTATGCCGATGTGCCCTCAAGCACATTGAAACGCGTAAATCCTTTCCAGGAGGACGACATGATACCGCCTCATATCATCACCTTCACGGAAGGTCCGGTGCGTGGTGATGGCTTCCGACTTTTAGGCAAGCCCTACGAGGAAGATGTGGACAACGAGTTTGGAACGGGGTGGGTACAGCTGTTGCAGTTGGATACTGATGCCAACGACTATTTCGACCTTCGTTTCTATGACATGGGGTTGCTCTATCTGATCATTCATGTCGATCAATTGCAGGAGGGCATATTCTCTCACATACGACCCTATATGACATCCTTATAAAATAGCAGGGGATCATAAGCGGAAACAATATTGCCATGCAGAACGGGAAGAACATCAAGGTGTTTCTGAGCAGTACCTTCAAGGACATGGACGCAGAGCGCGATCTGATCATGAACAGAGTCGCGCCGACCCTTCAGCAGCTATTGGCGCCACAGGGTATCACCCTGCAGTTTATCGACTTGCGCTGGGGGGTAAATACCCAGGACGCTGACGAGAATGAACGGGAGAATATTGTGCTTCGTGAATGTATCTCTGAAATCCGTCAGTCGCGTCCATTCTTTATCGGTCTGCTGGGCGACCGTTATGGCTGGATACCATCCGTCGAAAGTTGGCAGGTGATGCTGGATGAGATGACTGAGGAGGAAAGAAAGTACATCCGTAAGGAATCCCGCGAGCAGAAGAGTGTTACAGAGCTTGAGATGCTCTTCGGTGCCCTGATGGATACCTACTCTTTGCGCCGTAGTCTGTTCTGTTTCCGTAATCCCGCTGTCTATGAACAGATGGACGATGTCGCTCGCCGTAAGTTCTGCAACCTGAATGATGAGGCCGACCGCAAACTTTCATCATTGAAGCGGAAGATTCAGGATGGTTGCCGGGATGCCTGCTGTAGCAATAATATCTATGAGTACAATTGCAGATGGGATGGTCAATCGCTGACCGGACTCGATGACCTGGGATCGTTCCTCTGCAAGACCCTGCATGCTCAGATTATGTTATATGAGGGTAGTAATGCGGTGGAGAATCCTGTCAATGAGTTCCAGCACATGGCGGATGCCGACCTCATGAAGATTGCAAAAGAAGGCGAGCACTATGTGAACTGCGATTCGCGCAAGAATCTTTTGAACGAGATTGCGAGAGGATATGATGAAGACCAGAAGCCCAGACTGATCTATGCCCGCTATGGCTATGGAAAAACCGCTTTCCTCTGTGAAACATACCGACGCTTTGACGAGGTCGATGATCTGTTGGTATTCATCCACTTCACCCATTATGGCGACACTCCCGGTATGGTGCTGAAGAAATGGCTTGCCGATCCCCGAATCCATCCACAGCGTCGCTACGGCCTTGACGAGGATGTGGAGTTCGGTGAACTGGCCGAGGAGTTCTATCATGCTACCAGGGACCTTGAGATGCCTCCACTGCTTCTCATCGACGATCTTCATCTGATGCAGAATGTGTATGAGTTCATGTTTGGAGGATTACAGAACTTCTGTATGCTGATCGCTACTGCAGAAAGCGAGAAGATGAAGCTTTTCTCGGAATGGGATGTCGAGAAGGTTCTCTTGCCTCCTGTCAATGCCAATGAGGGTGGACAGATTGTTCGGGAATTGATGAAAGCGAAAGGCAAGAGCCTTCCGCAGAGTGTCCTTAATCACCTGATGGATGCCCGCTCCGAGCATGACGAACCATGTTGCGGCTGTCCGTTATGGGATGTGCTGATGGTACGCAAACTGACAAGTTTGACGGCCTATGATTATGAGAACATCCGAAAGCGTGGAGACGGAGATACCGCCATCGCGAATTATCTGACGGAGATGACCGACGAGATGGGTAAGATAGCACCTTATCCGGAGCAGTTGTTTATCGTATTTCTCCACGACGCAGCTCGTTTCATGAATTTCGGTTTTCTATGGACTTCTATTCGCCTGTTGGCTGCGACCGACTTCGGCTTGCGCGAACAGGATTTCCAGGCATTTGCGGGAGATTATTGGGACCAGTTGGAGTTTTCTTCATTGAAACGATGGTTGGGCGATCTGTTGACGATCGATTCCAGGACAGGCGTCATTGACTTCTCCTATCAGAGTTATCGTCAGATTGTGAAGTATGTGCACCATGAGGGTGACGAGCCGTTCGGGAACTTCTATGAGAATATCACGGCCAGAATGGGCAATCTGCTTTATACGAATCCGAATGATGAGTTTGCTGCCCGGGAGATGGGAGCCATTGCCATCAACAATCCTACCGAAGAGGTTCTAAAAGCAGTCCTTTCCAGTACATCCACTCTCGTTTGGCCCCATTTGGTGAATGCCGCCATCGCTCTTGCCGATCACGGTAAAGACTTCGTCGAATGGTTCAGGAAAGTGCTGGATATTGCGAATGACAATGTGGTTGTGCTTGCCAAGGATATTGCAACATTCCTCAGCTTTACAGGCGATAAGAAGAAAGCTGCTGAGATAGTGGGCATCTTCAATACGGAAACTGCCGAGCAGATCCGGAAAGGTGAGGCCTATGTTTACGAACCCCATAACTGGGTGAACAGTAAATATAATATGTCCTTGCTGTTGCTCCAGGGCTCGGGTCTTATGTTTGAGGCAGGTGATGACTTCATGGGACGTCTGATGCTCAGTATGGCCGATGAGGGTTCGGCGGTTCTGAACGCAGCCATACCCGACCATGATGACTATAAGCAATTGCAGCTGTTTGTCGATGATGCGAAGTCTTATCTCGAGGGGGATGCCGTTGAAATTGATGATTTTGATTACGATGAATATGATGCCGATGACTTGATCTCGTTGGCTGTTTATCTCCTTTATTTGCGTCGTTCACCGGAAAAGGCAGAACAGGCTTTGGAAGCATATAACCGCAGGAAAGGGGAGGCGGTGCCATTCAGTTATCAGGAAATCCAGGCCAACATGTTGCATTGTATCCTTGAGATGCGACGCGGTAATTTTGATCCTGTTGCCGATTATTATATGCTTCTGGCACCTCAGATGCAACATCTTCCTGACGAAGAGGCTGTATTTGCGGCTTCCATGTTCTCGATGTTGTGGAACGTCGTTTGCCGTAACAACTTAGGTCGTGCCGATATGCCAAGGCGGGTGGCTGAGGCTCTCCTTACTTTCCGTGCAATACTGGATATCAATAAGAATGGTAATGCAACATCTGAATTGTACTTGCAGCTCAGTTTCTACAACCTGTGCAGTGCCAGCGAGTTCTGCAACGAGGCGTACCTGTATCATGGCGATCACAAGGCTGCCGAGAGTCTGATATCCATGCTGCGCGATGCTATCAATGATATGAAACATGCTCATAACAATACGGCTATCACCACTACGGCCTATTCGTTGGCCTATTCGGTTATCAGCAAATATTATGAGCAGTATGGTGACTACAATAGCGCGTTCTACTATCATAAGCAGCAGGAGTATGCCGTCTTCAACAACTACCAGCGTTTCCGTGAAGGCAATCCCGAGATTGTCCGTCGTTATGCAGTAGCGTTGGACGGCACGGGCAGACTGTTGTTCCAGTTCTTCCATGAATATGACCAGGCCGAACAGAGTGCCGGGCAGGCTATTGTGCTCTTCGAAGAGTTGTTCGAGAACAACCCTGTTTCCCTGCATGCCGACGATTTGCTGGTGGCAACCTATTATCAGATAATGAGACTGAAGGTGAGCGGCAAGGTCGATGAGGCTGTAGCACTTGGGAGACAGATACTTGAAAAGGTGGATCAGAAGCCCGACTCAGAGTCCAACCTGTTGAACAAGGCATTGATCTTCGATGAGTTGGGTGAGTTGTTCGACAAGCAGGGAAAGACCGACGATGCGCTGGCAAGCCTGCAGACTGCATCGGTCATCTTGTCAATGGCGCTTGATGCTGATCCTGATAACGATGACAAGATGCGCAGTTTTGTGATCAATAAGGTACGTCAGGCTCGTGTGTCGGCAATGAGTGCAGGTGATGGCGTGAATGCGCTTCTTTTCCTGAAATACGCAGGTGAGGTGGTCGAGAAGATGACAACGATGATGCCCGACTCGCTCAAGGTGCGTAACGTGGCCCTCCTCTATTATGCAGCTCATGCTCAGGTGGATATGGTTAATAATGATATGGATTCCGCTGGTGAGTATCGCGAGAAGATAGCCTCGATACTTAATGAATCCGTTTTTGAGAAAGGTCGTGTCGAAGATTTCCAGTTGTTGATCGATTTCTTGCGCTTGCTTTATCGGACAGCTATGGACTATGGTCGTCTCGAGATGGCAGAGACCTGTGTGGGATTGGAATACCTCTTGAAACAGAGGACTTTGCAGGAACGTATCGTCGATCTTGAACAGGTTGACATGCCTTCTACAATGCAATTGCTCCACCGGATTGATGAACTGAAAAATTAATTGCAACAACGAACACATATTTATGGAACAAGATAAAGTCAATCTATTGGACTATGCGCCCGAGAACTTCAAGGACTATCTTCGTTATCTGCGCGATGTGGTCGCCTATAACGAAGGGCGGAAGCAACAGGACTTGCCCACCATCCATGGAATCCTTCGGGGACGGCATTATATCATTACCGGCAACGAGGGAGTGGGAAAGGAGGAGGCTGCCCGTGCCATCTATGGGGAACTGAAGAAACTGGGTGTGGTGAGAAGCTTTGCGAAGCACGATGCCATCAAGCTCTTCGATTCGACCGACGGATTTGCCAATAACATCGAGCATCTGATCAATGACAATAAGAATACCCTTATTTATATACAGAATGCCGACACCTTTGGACGAAAGGGAGCCGTAGGCACGATGACTGGTATTGAAGCAATCTGTAATAATTCAGAGGATTTGTATAATTGCGTCATCATACTTTCAGGTCCCCGCAATAAGTTGCTCGAGGTGGTCAACAGCAGTCCAAAGGCTCATGAGGTCTTTACGAATATCTTCCATTTCGACGATCTGCATGAGGACTCGCTCTACAAATATGCACTGCAGGCCTTGAGGTATCGGGAGTGTGTGCTGACTGCCGAGGCAAGTGACAGTCTATATGAATATATGCGGTATGTCTATTCAATGCGCGGCAACCGCTTTACGAATACGAGATACATCGAGAAGGTCATCGAGAACATGATCCTGCCACACATGATCAGTCGTGTGGTGGAAGAGGGGGTCACCCCGGAGAATGTCAGTCAGTTGGTGATTGAGGCAGCAGACATCCCCGAAGTGGAGATTCCCGACCCTACCGATGCTATAGCCAAGCTCAATGCCTTGGTAGGCCTGGACGATGTAAAGAAGCGGATTCTTGCCCATACCTCGCTGGTAAGGCTGAACAAACTCCGTGCCGATAGGGGGCTTTATAACAAGATGCCGCCCATGCACATGGTGTTTACGGGTAATCCTGGAACGGGTAAGACCACTATCGCCAAATATCTTGGTGAGATATATCATGGCATTGGCGTCCTCTCGAAAGGTCATGTCGTGGTGACCGAACGCTCCAAGTTGGTAGGTCGTTTCATCGGTGATGCAGAGCAGAATACGCTCGATGCCCTTCAGCGGGCTTCAGGTGGTATCTTGTTCATCGATGAGGCTTATACGCTTTTTGTCAAGGCGGATGATACCAAGGATTATGGCTTGCGTGTTATCGAGACCCTTCTGTCCTTCTTGGCTCAAGATGAACCCGACCTGATGGTCATTCTGGCTGGATATACCAATGAGATGTACGATATGCTGGATTCCAATCCAGGTCTGAAGAGCCGCTTCTCCTACGTCTTTGAGTTCCCCGACTATACACCCAATCAGCTGATGGATATTGGACATAAGGTGCTCGAGCGTGAACATTATGAACTGACCCCTGAAGCCGAGAAGAAGCTCTCCGATTATGTGATTGATGCCTATAATCATAAGAACGAACACTTCGGCAACGGTCGTTTCATCACCCGTTTGCTCACCTCACAGGTCATTCCTGCTTTGGGCAACAGGTTGTCGGTCTTGTCGGCCGATCAGATCAGTAACGAGCAACTGACACGGATAGAGGCTTGTGACATCCCTGATCTGAGGCTTCACTATCTGAAGCCCGATGCCATCGACCGGCTGTTGCTCAATGCGTCACTCGAACAGTTGGACAAGCTGGTGGGTTTGCAGACCGCCAAGAAAGCTCTTCACGATTATGTCACTGTCTCATGTCTGCAGCATGAGAAAGGTACGCTGCGCCTTCAACCTGCCAATCTGTGGTGGGAGTTCATTGGCAGTACGGGAACGGGCAAGAGTACGGTAGCCGAGATCCTTTCAAGGATCCTGCAAGGACTGGGCATTCTCAAACTCGGTCATACGGTTTGTGTCAATGCCGAGGAGCTGATGGGCAACGACAGCTTCAGGGTGTTGGAGCAAGCGGTAAGGAAAGCCAGCGATGGACTGCTGTTCCTCGATATGGATGCCCCGGAATACAAGAACCAGAACTACGATAATCTGCGTGTGTGGATTCTGAATAAGATTGCAGAGTACCAGCAGGTAACGGCATTCGTGATGGCCCGTGTCACCAACAGCGACGAATCCATCGCCAAGACGCTGGCTGCTGGCGGTGTCGCCTCTTATCATAATTCGATTGTATTTGACGATTTCTCCATCGAAGAGCTGTCAGATGTCCTGGTATATCTTTTGCGTCGTGACTTCAAATTGGATATTTCTGCCGATGCCGGGAAAAAACTGCAAGCATTTGTCAGAAATCTGAAGAACGGAGAATCGAAGAATATGCCCATTTCTGCACGAACCATGCAACATCTGTCACAGACGATTGCAATGATTGCCCAACTGAGAATCGCATCCGATGGCAGTTCCGCCCCTGAGGTCATTGCTGAAGATGTGGACCACTTTGTCTGGAGCCGTCAGTCATCGGGAAAGATTGGATTCTAAATAATTAAAGGGATAAAAATATGAAAAAACTCGTTACAATTATCGTGCTGTTTCTGCTATGCATGGCAGGCTATGCAGCAGAAACCTATGTGGTGAATTCGCCGAATCTGAACATGAGGGTAGCGCCTAATGGCAAGGCAGAAAAAATGGGTTCACTTAAGAAAGGTGATGTCATCCTCGTGGATACAATCATCAATGGATGGGCCACCTGTAAGAATGATGCCGGAGAGACATTCTATGTGTCTTCAAGATATTTGGAGAAAGGAAGATCACTGGCATCGGCCGATAAAGGTGGAAACCCCGCGAGAGACGAGAAGGATCCCGCTGTGGTCGTTCAGAAACAATTCCTGGAAGATTTGTCTGACATTGGCATCCATATTGAGCAAAGCAAATCTACCCGCTATTTCGAGTATATGATTTTCTTGCCGCTGATCGTATTATTGGTTTGCTGGATATTATCCAAGATTCTGGGCAGGTTCCGTTTGGGCAAATATATCCCTTTGATGGGATTGGCCTTTTTAAGCTATTATGAGTTGAAATGTATGCTGTGCTATAGTGGAAGTCCCGGATTCTTCGTTCACGATGAGTTGATGTCTATCGTGTTCTGGCTGGTCATGCTGTCCATCCTGTTCTTTGTCCAATCCATCTTTTTTGGATTAGCAGGAGAGGATGAAGCGAGATCGGCCGCAAAACATATCGGTACTATTACAGTATTTGGCTGTGGAATCCTTTATCTGCTCACCTTTTTCTTCTTCTCATTCCTCCAGCCGTGGATCATTCTGCTTCTCTTCGTTGGATTGGCATTACATCTTTACGCGATGTTTGTCGATGGCGATAAGGGTGTGATGGGACTAATCTTCTTTGTGATTTATGCCGTCCTCTATGTGGTGAGTGCATTGGCCACCTTCCTGTTCATGGTGATGTTCATTGGCCACATGGTCTATTTGATGGGATGGATTGGCAGCATTGTCTTCATTCTTTTTCTCCTTGCTTGTTGTGGAGGAAGCGGACCTCGACTCATCGCGATTTTCATCAAAGAATGAAACAAAGGTAATAGTTAAGGATATATTACTCAAGTTTCGCATTTAGCGAAACTATACTGGAGTTACCAGTAGTAAACGGGAGTTAACAGGCTTCCAGCCTGTGGAGTTAACGGACGAATGTACCGTTGGAACCTCTTTTCGAAAGGCGCTTCTCTCGGACGTGACCGAAGGGAACAAGGTATCGTCCGTTAACTCCCGCTAACTCCCATTAACTCCCGTTTTCTCCCCTATATCAACAAGTTGAGCATTTGCGAAACTTGAGTATATTATTATCGAGTAATTAACGGTTCATTATACGGTCATTAACGCTATAGATAAAAACTTAGTGTGTAGATTCGTGCGATTCGTGGTCTTAAAAAAATAATTCATGAAAAATTCGTGATCAATTACATGATAATTTGTGTTAAAGAAAAAAGTGTGCGATTCGTGTTCAAAACCAACCCGAAAAGCCGTAAATAATCCATATTTCCCCACCCAAAATATTCATTTCACCATTTTTTCCCCATTTTATTTTGTTTTTACATTTTTTTCTCCTATATTTGCCCCGTAATATAGGCGGAAGGTGAGATGGTCACTGTTCAAGTGTGACCAACTCTAGCGTAGCTTTGGATATATCCGTTGGTAGCAATAGGAGACATTATTTGAGAAACAACATTATTCACAATACAATATGTGCAGATTTTCAGAATCAAGTAAAGTGAGGCTAGGCAACGCAGTAATATATATTGCGTCGCATGCCAAGTACCCTTATAAGACTGAGGTGCTGAAGCTGCTCTTCTTGATGGAGGAGAGAATGGTTCAGAAGTATCATGTGCCCATGCTGTCGATACCCTTCTCAGTGTGGCGACTCGGCCCAGTGTCTGTCGATGTTTTTGAGGAACTATCCGATGGTCCAGTATTGTTGGACGACTTCGTCACACTTCAATTCAATGGACAGGGTATTATGGTGAAGCCCAGCAAAGAATTCGATGAGGATGAGTTTTCAGATGCCGAACTCCAGGTAATGCACGAAGTGATGGAGCATTATGGTCAGATGAACTCAGAAGAGCTCATTGCTGTAACGCACAAAGAGGGTTCGCTTTGGTATGAAACAGCCAAAGAACATGGTTTGCTTGAAGATTTTGTCGAACAACGTGCCAACAGTTCCAATATCATCATTGATATGGGTCGCCAACTCTGTCCCGATGATCGTGCCTACTACAACGAGACACTTGAGAATCGGCAAGCCGCCAATCTATTAAGGAGTTAATCACATGTACGAAGTTGGCGATTTGCTTAAGTTCTCGCCGTTTGAATTCAAAAACGGCAACATGCCCAAACCAAAGTATTTCATCGTGCTTGGGCATATCGACGACAAAATCATGATGGCCTGTCTTCCCACCTCAAAAGACCATGTGCCTGCTGATGCAGCAGTGGAACGTGGTTGTGTAGATATCAAAGAGAGAGGCGTCAACGCTTTTGTATTCAGCCCGGACGACATGGTCACACCTTCCTTCAGGTTCCCTCGTCCTACCTTCGTTTATGGAGAACAAGTGGATGAATACGAACAAAAGTACCTCGATGAAATGAACAGTATTGTTGATCATCTTGGTCAGATTGATTCCCTGCTCTTCCAACAAATGAAAGAATGTCTGAAGAAAGCACCATTGTTGCGCCGCAAGTATCGCAAGTTGCTATAAATGTTCATGCCGGCATTAAACATATTTTCAAAAAACAAATTTGGGCCGTTAAGTGAACACTAATGTTAATTACATTTTAATAATGTTATTATGGATTCATTGATCAATATTTCGTTAGATGGCAAACCATTAGAAAAACTAATTGAGGTTGTTAGTAATGGTATAGGAACCATATATCGTCCACGTCAAATCAGAAAAGAAGCTGACGCACGGGCATATGAAATCAAAGTGATTGAAAATGCAAAATCATTAGCAACTTCGGAAGCTAAACTGATTGCTGCAGTAACTGATGAAAGAATATCACAAAGATTAGTTGATAAGGAAACACGACGACAAGAGAATATTGATTCTGTTGTTGAAATGGCTGCTAAAAACCTTGAAGGGAAAACCGTTTCCGATAAATCGGTTGATGAAGACTGGGCGACTAGATTTTTCGATATTGTTCAGGATGTTTCAAAAGACGAAATGAAGGCTTTGTGGGCAAAGATACTCTCAAAAGAGATAGAAACACCATTTTCTTATTCCCTTCGAACATTAGAAATATTGAGGAATATTTCCTATGAAGAAGCAAATTTGTTTGTCAAACTATCTGATTATGTATTAAATCAAAGTGATTATTTTATATTTGCAGAATATGAAACTATGGAAAAATTTGGAGTGGGATATAAAGATATTGCTAAACTAAGGGAAATAGGGTTATTGCAATCTGGTGATTTTGTTACAAGTTCTTTTCATGCTAATCCAAACTCTCTATCTACAGTTAATTTTGTTTATGGAAATACTATTTTACAATTCACATTCCGTCCTTCAACTATTGACATTGAAATACCTGTAATTTTGTTAACTCAAGCTGGCCAACAGATTTATCAACTAATAGAAACCAAGCAAAATTGGGATTATATTCGAGATATTTTTACATATATTAAAAAGTCTAAACCATCATCGACCTTGCATTATGGTGAGATTTTGGAGATAATTGACAACCAGATTAAATACGATGTTCCACTAAATGAATTTTTCCTTGTTGATGATGGTCAAAAGTAGTATGCTCTGTTATACATGCTAAAAAGGACATAGTTAATGTTAGAAAATGTGTTTCTTTTGATAATATCACTCAAATGATACCGGTTGTAACACTCCAAACAGTACCGACTGTAGCACATTAAATGATACCGGTCATTTTTGGGAAAATGCTAGATAGAACGCTCTCAGGAGGCTTTGCGCCTCCTACCACTTGGCAAACCACCGCTACGTTTTTCCTGTCATCTGCTGATTTCTTAGGCGAAACTGTTTAAGAGCTAAGATCATTCCTGTCCCTTTAAGGGATAGTAATATGTGTCCAACGTTTGATGCATTGCAATACTGTACTACGGAAATAACTACAGAAAAGACTACGGATAAACTACGGAAAAGCGATTCCTGATTTTGTGTTTTTTTCAAGTGCAGAGATTGGGAAACATCAAGAGTTACGAAAAGCGATTTATAAAAGCAGGCTGGTCCTCAAGTATCTTTCTTATTATGAATAATCCCCAGATGATAGCAAACAATTTGAAACCCTTTCAGCCTACGCATCCAGGCGAAGTGCTGAAAGATGAACTGGAACATCGTGGCATTTCTCAGCGCGGATTTGCCAAGGAGATTGGCATATCATACTCTGCCTTCAATGAGATGTTGAACGGCAAGCGATCGCTCAGTCCCGAATTGGCCATGATGATGGAAGCAGCTCTTGGAGTGGATGCTGCCCCTCTGCTCGCCATGCAAAACGAATACGATATGCTGATGGCCGAACGCGACGAGTCATTTATGGAGAAACTCAAAAAGATTCGTCGTATAGCAGCCCTCTTCTAAAATACTCCCAGACTCCTTAGAGAAAAACATATTTAGGCAACTGAATTCAAACTAACCAAAAAGCAGCAAAGCCCTCGAGACTTTGCTGCTTTTTTATGTCCTTCCCAAAATCGCCGCATGTCCCCCAGCGAACGGAAGAGGACATCATTCTGTAGAACCATGTCCTTCAACGACCGTTGGGGGACATCCTGCCATCGAATCATGTCCCTCTACGAACGTTGGGGGACTTGCCAATATCGACGCATGTCCTTCAGCGAACGTCAGGGGATATGCCAATATTGACGCATGTCCTTCGATGAGCGTTAGAGGACATGCCATCATCGACGCATGTCCTTCAGCGAACGTCAGGGGATATGTCAATAATGACGCATGTCCTTCGATGAACGATAGAGGACATCCTCCCATCTCTGCATATCCTTCAACGATTGTTAGCGGACATGCCGCCATCGCCGCAAGTCCTCCAATGAACGTTAGAGGACATACAACAATCGCGGCATATCCTCCATGGTACCTTGGGGGACATGCTACGATTTGAAATAGGGTTATGTCTTTTACTATCACGAATTACTCACGAATTTTTCATAAATTTTAAAAGATGAAAAATGGATTTGCAATGATGAGGGGCTCTGATGAGCCCCTTGCTGTCTGCCTCAGACTCATCATCTGAAAGCGAGCTTTCCGCTGCTGAGTCTAAGCCACCCAGCACCCTTCGGGATATCATCATTGCAAATCGAAAATCATTTGAAAAATCCTTAAAAATCTTTGTTCGACCTACCTTTTTTGGATAAAATTCTGTTCGACCATGGAGACGCAGAACAATGGATTTATAAGATCACAGATTTTACGAATCTTACACTAAGCTTTCCCAAAGGAGACCAGTGGTCATTGCTTCGCCGACCACTGGAGCGGAAACCACGGACGCCTTGACCATCTTATATCTCTCACAGAAACCCTTCATCTTTAACCACGAATTAACACACTTCACGAATCTTTTTATTCTTGTCCCGACCACACTCATTCGTGTAGATTCGAGTGATTCGTCGTCTTAAAAAAATAATTCATGAAAAATTCGTGGTTAATTCATGGTAATTCGTGTTAAAAAGAAAAACCATCCGTGTTATCCGCGCTGAGTGCGGCGAAGAAACGCACTCAGCCTCCCCTTCGACCCACCGATCTCCGTTTAATCCTGTTATCCGTGATCTGCTAATCTCTTTTTCGTCCTTTTCGTCTTTTCGTCATTTTTCGGAATTACTTAAAAAAATAATTCATGATAATTCGTGATCAATTACATGATAATTCTTGTTAAAAAGAAAAAATATTCGTGTGCGATTCGTAGTTTCATCTACCAATGCTAGTTTGCGATAGATGCTCCTTCGCGACATCGAGCGCATTCTTCCGCGAACGAGGATCCTTGTTGACCACGTAATTGCTATTGCGGATCAGTTTGCCCGTCCGGTATGCCTGCGGAGTGGTCCCCCAACGGCGTCGAAAAGCCAGAATGAGGTTCTTCTGCTGCTTGAAGCCGCAGCGGTTAGCCACCTCCTGCACCGACAGGTCTTTCCTGTCAAGCAGCTCCTTTGCCTGCAGCATGCGCCATTCGATGATCATCGTGCTCAGGTTCATGCCCGTGAGCATCTTGAATGCATCGTTCAGCAGCCGATGTTCTACGTCGAGCAGCAGGGCGATGTCGCTGGCCCGCTGTGTCTTGGTCTTGCGAACAGCGTCCACCACTTCATCGACAATCACCTCGCCCGTTGGCTCTCGTCGATAGTACATCTCCTCCACGCTCTCAACAATATGTTTCATACGATTTTCTGATTTATCACGAATTATCGAATTATAGAATTTTATAAGAAGGTGAAAATGGCAGGAGACGGCCTTAGCCGAAAATAAACAATGTATTGGGGCCGAGGTTGTCTGCCATTTTCACCCTACTTTCAATGTTGTCGCTTTGCTCAAAATCTCACAAAATAAAAATATAAAATCTTTCAAGTGAGGATTCCCCGATTTTATATAAGATTTTTGAAAGATTTTGAGCGAAGCGACCATTGAGGCCGAGGTTGTTTGCCATTTTCACCTCCTTAGAAAGATATATCGCCTTCTCAGAGTCAATTCTTTAATTCTCTAATTCGTGATGATTAAAGATATAAGAATAC
>JAEEUA010000295.1 GCA_016286775.1 Bacteroidales bacterium | reverse complement strand
CATCAATCATACCTTCACGTGTTGGAATTGCTATTTTCTTCGCCATTATTATAATTATTTTTATTTCTGATTCTTTGATTCGTTAAATTGGAATTTAGAGTCTCATAAATGCCTTCGCATTATTGTAGAATATGTTTTCCAATCCATTTTCATCTATACCGCATGCCATTACTTTTTGTATCTCTACAGTGGGATGATGAAATGGCGAATCTATACCGAACATCACTCTGTCATGACCTACAGTGTCGTAAGCGTTTTTTATCTGACAACTCATAGATGTGCCAGATGTCTCTAACCAAATATTGTCATATCTGCAAGCCATCGTTATAGCTGCATCAACATATACTCCATGAGCATGCCCCATATGTATCATAACGATAGGCAAGCAGGGATGCCGTTCTGCTAACAGCCCAATTTGCCAAGGCAAAGAAAAAGGTGGATGGCCAGAATGTACAAACAATGGTTTGCCATACTTCTCACACAATTCTGCAACAGGGTCAACACAGGGAGCATCAGCAGTATAACCATCGAACAGCGACTGCAATTTCGCACCGGCAAAATGTTCATCACGAAAATAATGTTCTAAGAGATCATAAGCAGGTTGACCTTGTGCACAATTTACCCACATCAAGGGAATAATCTTGTCTGGATGCTGTTTGTATGCTTTGAGAGTGTCATCATTAGAGTATGCACTTGAAGAGCATAAAATTGTTTTCTCAATATTGTATATGTCCATTTGCTCCAGCAGTCGTTCCGTGTTAAAATCAATATTGAAAGGACTGCCGAATGCCCCTATATGTGTGTGGGCATCTATTTTCTTTAATCTGCTAAAGTGTTCCATATAAATTCCGATTTATCTGTTTATTATACTTTTTATAACCACTCAAAGTTGACCTTTCCAGCACCTACCTCAAAGTGGTATTTGGCGATACCAAGATCCATCTGCGTATAGCCAATCATGGAGAATCCTTTCTTGGCTCGTACCTGATGGCGATTGTTGCTCATGCCGACATACTCAAACGAGAACTTCTGCTGGTTCACGGCTGTTGGAGCAAGCAAAGCTGCTTCAACTCCCTTCTTGAACCACGATGGGGTGATGTCGCTGGCATTGCTCACTTGCTCAACGGTCTTGATCTTATGGCCACTACCTTGCGTCTCACCATAACCTATGGCAATGTAACAGGCAATCTTCTCGCCTTCATCAAGCACATACGTTCCTGGCACCTTCGAGTAGCTGAGTCCTACCCAGCAGGTGTTCAACCCAAGCGTCTGGGCCAATAAGACAATATGCTCACCATAGTAGCCTATACGCTCATCAAGGTCATCGGCTTTCTTTCCTGCCATGACAATGTAGTTGTTGGCATTACGGAACTTCCCATATTTGGCCATAGTCCCTTGGAATGCCTTTGGCTCGTTGCATATCAACTGAATGTGGAGTTGTCCCTCATGGTTCAGCTTCACTATTTCATCTTCAAGCACCTTGACGATTTCCTCGCTCAATGGCTGGTCTTTGTAAGCCCTTACACTATGTCGGGCTTCTATGGCTTCCTGTATTGTCATATTTTAGATGATATATTACTATTCATTATTATATGTCTTCTTTGCTACATTAAGATACATACCGCTACATTTTCGCTACATATATTTATTGTCGAAACAGCATGTAAGTCGTTGTGTATCAGTTCCGCTACATCATGCTACGTATTTTTGTTTATTTTAATGAGTGTAGGAATACCTGTTCAAACACATCCATTTCTCGCTTGGCTATACCCAGGCGAGTGGCTATTGACTTCCAATGCTTCAAACCAGCCTTCACTTCTTCGATGATACGCACGGCTTCGTCTTTGCCTATCATATACTCCTCCGAGGATTCAAGCAACACCTGAAGGTCTGCATGATTGGTGGTGGAGTTGATGAGCAAAGCCTGGTATTCATTCAGAGTCGGATTCATATCGTATGCCGGTGACAGCGTCCAGCCCCGTGGAGTCAGGAGGAATCCGTGGTTGCGGAAATGGTCATCGCTATTGCCGATGGCTATATTGAATGCCACTCGACGATAGAGCTGACGCAGGTTCTGCTCCACGTCACAACAGTTCTGGAGGATGAAGTCCACGATGTCCAGATAGCCGTTGCCCGTCTTGGCATCACAGCCATCAGTCAAGCCTAACAAGGTCATAGCTGATGCGAAATGCTTTCTTCGTCCTTCAACTGTCCTATCGAAACGCTTGGAGAGTAAGGCATGATATTTCACGCCTGTCTCAATGATGCTCGTCTCGGCGGCCATGACTCCAGCTTCCTTCGCCAACAGGTGACTGTGATGCTCCCAGAGGCCAACATCATAGTCATCGTTCCTCGACGGGAACTTGGCAATACAGAGATTGCCTCTTTCGTCCATCACACCAGCCTTGGGACGGGCACCGCCCAAGGAAGTGCCAGGATGAACGAGTTGCAGCAGCCACTTCTTTTCTGGAAGCTGATTCAGCTCTTCACTTTTCTCAATTTCCATACTGGCTGCAACCAAAGCTCTTATATCAGTCAATGGAGGAATACGGAGCGATTTCTCACAATTGATATACTCTCCATCTTGATTCTCCTTGAAGCGGAAACCACCCATCCGAGAGAAATCATCAATACCCATCAGGTAATCGAAGGACGAAAGCTTACGGATAGGACGTTTCTCTTCGGTGGCAAGGATCTGTTCGCGTCTGTTCAGCAACAATCTTCCCCAACGGTCGGGCAATGCATCGCTGAAGCAGCCGAAGATGTCCCTGTCCGGCTGAGTGTATTGCTGACCAGGATAATTGTTTATGTCGGCACTCAGGAAAAGACCGCCATACTGACGGAGCCATTCGTTATCATACTTGAACGAATAGGAATCCGAGCCACGAAGGGATTCATAGCCCAGTTCGCCAACAAGCATTGGTGCTTCAAGCCAGTCGAAGTCTGCATATATAAATAATGTACGCATTGGCTATACTTTTTTTGAGGCCCGCTCACGGTGTTTGAGGGCAAGATCCTGCAAGGCCCGCCCCATCTCATCCTTCTGTGCCAGCAGCAGGATGTCATCATCGAGCTGCAAAGCATAGAGTACACGCAAATAGATACCGATCGCAACAGTCGGCGCACCTTTCTCTATCCTGGCAATGGTCATAGGTGAACAGGTTGCACGTTCAGCCACCTGTGCAACACTAAGATCACGACGCAATCTGGCAAGTCTGATTTGCTCACCAACCGTCTGCATCTTCTGTTCC
>JAEEUA010000073.1 GCA_016286775.1 Bacteroidales bacterium | reverse complement strand
CCTTTACGGTGGTCACAACGATGACGCCAGCTGCGCCACGGCTACCGTACTGTGCCGTCTCGGATGCATCCTTCAAGATGGTCATGCTCTCGATGTCGTTTGGAGCCAAAGCATTGAGCATCGTCATGTCGCCAAACACGCCATCGACGATTACCAATGGGTCGCTACCACCCGAAAGTGAGCTGGTGCCACGAATGTTGATACTGGTGTTGCCCATGGGGTCGCCGCCCGATTGTGCGATGACTACACCGGCCGACTTGCCCTTCAAGGCATCAGCTGGGCTGTTAACTACGCCTTGGTTCATGTCTTCCTTCTTGATACGATCGACGGCACCCGAAATGGTGCGCTTCGAACCTACGGCATAACCGACTACCATCACTTCCTCGAGGGCTTGGTTGTCTTCACGCAGGGTGATGTCGATGGTTTTCTGTCCGGTATAGACAATCTCCTCGGTGATGTAACCGATGTAGGAAACCGATAGGACATCATTTGTTTTGACATCCTGGATTGAGAAGTTACCATCCAGATCGGTGGTGCCGCCGTTGGTGGTGCCTTTGACGATGACGTTGGCTCCGATAATGCCTTCGCCGAATTCGTCGCGTACTACACCTGTCACGGTGCTCTGTGCAAATGCAGTCACTGCAGAGAGTAGGAATGCTGCCAGCGAGAGCAGCGATCTCTTGAACTGTGAAAAACTGTGCTTCATTGTAATACTATTATTTATTTGGGTTTGCTTCGTGGTATGATTATCAGGAAAGGTTTCCTGCGTGATGCCATTATTTCTGAAATGGCGCTGCAAAGATAGGGCTATAATCCAGCTTTTCCAAGGGCTGGGAGTTTTTTGGGAGTGGGGTTGGTAAATCTTTTAGTTGATAATCAGTTGTTTGCATTTTGAAAAGATTGGAAATTAGGGAGTGGGTAAAAACGTACAAAAATAGTCTTTTCTTTGCTTTCTGTCTTATAAAAACCCTTTTCTGATAATTGAGACAGACTCCCTTTCTCTGAATCATTGAACGTGTCAAATCATTCATTCACAGCCCAATCGTTTCGCTATCCTGCTCCTTGTTTGTTCCCGGCTATTACTTATGATATTTTAAAGATGTATCTTTGCTCCGTCAAACGAATCACATTTTGTCAAATCCTAAATACGTAATTCACAATGAAGCAATCTACACTTCTTCTTTCCGCCCTTCTGACACTGACGGCATGTCAGAAAGAGACTACAACTGACCTCGACCCAAGCCAGCAGCACATCTGGTGGAAGGAGGCCGTCGTCTATCAGATTTATCCCCGCAGCTATGCCGACAGCGATGGCGATGGCGTGGGCGATCTGCGCGGCATCATCCAGCATCTCGACTACATCCAAAGTCTCGGTGTCGATGTCGTCTGGCTCAATCCGATATTCCCGTCTCCCAATGACGACAATGGTTATGACGTGAGCGACTACACGGCTATCATGAGCGACTTCGGCACGATGCAGGATTTCGACGAGCTGCTTGCTGGCCTGCATCAGCGTGGCATTCGGCTTATCCTCGATCTGGTGGTCAATCATTCGAGCGATGAACATCCCTGGTTCCAGGAGTCACGAAAAAGCCGCAACAATCCTTATCGAAACTATTACCACTGGTGGCCGGCCGAAAAGGGCAACCCTCCCCATCGCCATAGCGACATGGATCCCGACCTTAGTGCCTGGCGTTACGATTCGCTTACTAATGCCTATTATCTTCATTATTTCAGTCGCAAGCAGCCCGACCTGAACTGGGAGAATCCCCGAATGCGACAGGATTTTTATCAGGGTATGCGTTTCTGGCTCGATAAGGGCATCGATGGATACCGCATCGATGCAGCCTCCTATTGTTCGAAGGACACGCTCTTCCCCGAGATCGATTTCACGCGCTATAAGAGTTTCGGCGATTACTATTGTCATGGACCACATCTCCATGACTATCTGCAGGAGATGTATCGTGAGGTGCTCGGCAGGTATGACTGCATGACAGTGGGCGAGGGGAACCCTTGGATCAATACGCTCGACTTCACCGATGCGCGTCGCAAGGAGTTCAATATGTTCTATGTCAATGCCAACGACGTTGTGCCTAAACAGATGCCCGATGGCTCTTCCCTTGTCCCTTCCGATGTAAAGATGCACGCCTTGCGTTCGTTCTATACCAGCCAGGACAGTTTGTTACACGATGCCGGTTGGCCCACGGTCATTCTCGGCAACCATGACCTGCCTCGTATGCAGAGTTATTGGGGCGATGATTCAACGCCCGAACTTGCCCGTCTTTCGAGTCAGGCACTCATCACCTTCCTGATGACCATGCGTGGCACGGTGTTCTTCTATGGTGGCGACGAAATTGGCATGAACAATGTGCGTTTTGAGCATATTGAGGACTACAACGACATCGTAACCCGCAGCTATTATGCCAATATACTTAGCACAAAGGGCGCTTCTGCCGCAGCTGACTATCTGGAGCAGCAAAAGCGTGAGGGACGCGACAACGCCCGTACCCCGATGCAATGGTCTTCGGAGCCACAGGCAGGTTTCACAACCGGCTCCACCTCGTGGCTCAAGGTCAATCCCAATTACTCACAGGTCAATGTAGCTGCCCAGGAGACCGACAGCGTCTCCGTGCTGCAATATTTCCGCAAGGCTTGCGCTCTTCGACATGCCTATAAGCCGACGCTCGTCTATGGAGATTATTCCCTTGTCGATTCCCGGAATCCGACTGTCTTCAGTTACTTGCGTACCGGCAATGACAAACGCATCCTCGTGGTCATCAACTTTTCAGCCTCGCCAGCTACGGCCGATGCCACCTTGCTAAAGGATGCAAGCCCTTGTGTCTTGCTCGATAATTATTTCGACAACCAGGGCTTGCAGGTTTCGGACGGGAAACTCAGTCTTCGTCCTTGGCAGGCCCAGGTTATCCTGCTTTAAGTCGCTTTGCTTGATAAAAATCGGGGCAATTCTTCTTTTGAAACGAGGAAAGATAGGTTTTGGGCGTATTTTTTTGGATAAAATTTTGAGAAATCGGAATTATTAGGTATTTTTGCAGCAAAAATAATTATTCATTGTTAATTGTTAATTAAAATACCTCCATGTTATCCAAAAAGATTCTTCTGCCCATCGTGGCAATCTGCGGGCTCTCGATGAGCGCCTCGTTCCAGTCGTGTGAAACACTTGGCCAACTTGGCGGCGAAATGACGGCAGAGCAGCGCCAGCAGCTGATCTCCGGCCTGCTCATCGATGGTATGACGACGCTCTCGCGTGGTGGCGACAGCATCTCGGCACTGGCAGGTGCCTGGGTCGCAGCAGGCGATGGCGTCAAAGACACGGTCATCTTCACCTCCGACGGCCAGTACATGCAGCACTATGCCAGCGACTCGCTCGACTATGTTGAGAAGGGTACCTACGTCTATTACATCTCGTTCCGTCAGGTGCTGGTCGATGCCAATGCGCTCTACAACTGCCTCACCCGCAAACAGGTCAAGTGGGAGCAAAGGTACATCTACAATGCGAAACTGATGAACCTGAGCAACACGGCGGGCATCAACACGCTTACCCTCGAGCAACTCGACAACGATCCCTCGTCGGCTACCTATGGCCAGGTGGTGGGTGCCACGCAGTATAGTGCCCTCAAGGTGGCCGCGAATACCGGTGCTCAGAATACTCCAAGTAGTCGGAGTACTCAGAATACACGGAGTAATCTGAATAATCAGAAAACTCCGACTACTCCAAAAACTCCGACTACTCCGAGAACTCAGACCACCAAAAAGGTGATTCGCCTTCGTTAATCGAAGAAGTCGAGCGTCCAGCTGTCCCTCCATTCGACCACGGGCACGTCGTTCTCGAATGTGATGGGCAGCCAGATGTAACGGGCATCGCTGGGATGTCTGGGGCGCCAGATGTCGGCCATGAAGATAAACGCATCCTGCTTGCCTTCGACGGGCAGGATGTAGGTGCTTTGTCCCAGGAAGGTGAGCTCGGCCTTCGGACCCCGGCAGGGATTGGGATGCTGTGTCCAAGGTCCCCAGATGCTGGGGGCAGAGAACATACGAGCCTCGTTGGGGGCCCAGCCTGTGCATCCGCTCGTAATCATCCAATAGGTGTTTCCGCGACGGAAGAGGGCTGGGGCCTCGTTGTGTCCGGCCGGTGCCACACGGACGTAGCGACCAGTGTGGGCGGTGTAGTCGTCGGTCAGTTCGGCAATCTGCAGCGTCAGGTTGTCCTCGCTGGCGAAGATGTGGTAAGCACGTCCGTCGGTATCGACATAGACGGTCTGGTCACGTGCCATCTGCCCGGCAGGTAGGTCATGGCGTCCGTCGTTGTGTGCCTTGGCATCACGCACCACGAAGAGTCCGCGATCGATAGCCTCGTACCACGTCGGGGTCCACCATTTCTCAACACTTTTGGCAGGGATAGCTTCAACAGCTGCGACATCCTTTTCGCTCATTCCGAGCGGATAGAGTCCTGGGTTGACGCGTCCCGAACGCAGGAAGGTGAAGGGACCTGTTGGCGAGTTGCTCACAGCCACACCGTAGCGTGCCTGTGCATAGCCCTGCCCCTTCAATTCCAGATGGAACCACATCACGAACTTCTTAGTCGTGGGGCAATAGATTACCTTTGGACGTTCGAGCACACAACCGCGCTCGATGTCGTGTCCTGGTTCATCGACCACCGAAAGGGCCACGCCTTCGTACTTCCAGTCGGTTAGGTTCGGCGACGAATAGCAGGTCACACCCACGTAGGCCGAACTTGTGGTGTCGGCCTTGTGTTCGCCGTACCAATAGTAGATGTCCTCGTAGGCCATCACGCCGCCGCCATGGGCATTGATGTGCTCGCCACGGTCGTCGGGCCAGATCTCACCCGAGGCAATGGGTTTTGCGGGGGTTGATGGGTTTGAGGGGTTTGTGCATGCCGCAAGAAGGGCGATGACGGCGCATGCTCCAAGAATCAGTTTTGCTCTCATCGTGTGTCTGATTTTGTGTTTATCATTTTTAAGTTTGGGGCAAAGATAGCAATTTTTCTCCTATTTCCAAACAGTTTGCAGAGAATATACCATTTTTTGCCTCGAAATAGGCGTTTTTTCGAAAAAAGAATGTACCTTTGCACACGAATCATTTCTGAATAGACCAAGAACCGCAACGTCCTCATCATCCTTGTGGCCGCCGTGCTGATCGAACTTTTCTCGGCGGTCCAGTACTACACGGCGCATGGCCTGGTGGAGGAACAGCTCGACTATCGTGCCGAAAACGAAATCCGCATCAAGGCCATCGTCATCAAGGGCATCCTCAACCTCCAGGAATCCACCCTGCGCGAGCACCTCTGGGACATTGACCGCAACCGGACGAATCCCGATTCGATGATGGCAGCAACCGCCCGTATCATCTCCCATTCGCAACATGCCGTGGGCAGCTTCATTGCCTTCAGACCCTTTTTCTATCCGCAGAAAGGCCGGCTGTTCGAACCTTACGCCTTTCGCGAAGGACAAGACATCCGCGTGACCGACCTGTGCCAGAACGGGGAGCACGACTACACGCAGCATCCCGCCTATCGGCAGGTGGAACGCGATGGGAAGCCTTTGTGGAGCGATCCCTACCAGTATGCTACCGATTCGACCGAAACGAAACTGGCCACCTACTCCTATCCGCTCACCGACAGCGAAGGGCGCTTCGTCGCCATCTGCGGCATCGACCTGATGCTCGAGCAGATTGGCGACACGCTCAATGCGCTCCATACCTATCCCTCGTCGTTCGACCTGCTGCTGACCGAGTCGGGTCAGGTCATCTCGGGCCCGCCCACCGACCATCCCAATACACACGATGTGGAACAGGTGGTGCGCCTGATCGGCGACAGCACGGCAATACGCAAGTCGAGCCAGAGCGGACGTTCGAAGGTTATTGCATTCGAAAGCGAGCAGACAGGTGAGCGTGCCTACATCTATTTTGCATTCATGAAGGGCGAACCCCATTGGCAGGTTGCAGTGGTGTGCTATGATGACGAGGTCTATGGAGACCTGTATCTGATGCGCCTCAAGGTGGCACTCTTTATGTTGCTGGGCTTTGCCCTGCTGGGCTTCATCATCCATCGTTCGGTGCGCAGCGACAGGCGCTGGCCTTTCGTCAGGCCCATCAGCAGCTTCAAAATGCAGCCGCCTACCTGCTCCTGTGCCAGGCTTTGCGCGAAGGCTATGGCATCGAGGAGAAGCCTGTCTTCGATTATGGTCCAAAAGGGAAACCCTTCCTAAAAGACCATCCCAACGTGCATTTCAACCTGAGCCATTGCCGCGAAGCCGTCATCTGCGTGACCAATGATAGTCCCGTTGGCGTCGATATCGAATGTGTGAGTGCCTACGACGAAGAGGTGGCCCGCTATGCGATGAACGACGACGAACTGGAGCAGATACATCGTTCTCCCCGTCCCGACGTGGCCTTCACCCGCCTTTGGACGCGCAAGGAAGCCGTCCTCAAATGCTCTGGCCAGGGTCTTGTCAGCCAAACTGAGCTCCGCAACATCCTTCTCTCCAATACCCTTTCTCTCCTCACGGTCGAAAGTCCTGACCTTCGCTATGTGTATAGCATATGTATAGATGGATTTTAAGGGATTTGAAGGGATTCTAAGGGATTTTAAGGGACGTATGTTTTTTGGCCCCCTTTTTCCTACAGGCGCTTCTCTCGGACGTGACCGAACGGAAACAAGGTATCGTCCCCAAATATCCCTTCATATCCCCAAATATCCCTTACTATCCCCAAACATCCCTTCATATCCCCAAAATAATCCTCCTCTCATGCAAGGAATCGGAAGGTCATGCATTTAAAAGGCAGAAACTCTAAAAAACTATCGATTATGCAGACCAAACTCACACGCTTCCATCTGGCAGGCATTTCCTTGCTGGCCATCCTGTTCTTCCTGTCGTCGTGCTCCAGAATCGACGATCATTATGCACCTTCCTACGAAGAAGAATACAGCAAATCGTCCGATGATGCAGAACCTTCGAGTGGCGAAGACGACGGCCCGTCTTCCAACGTAAACACCCAGGCCGGCATCGTCACCGCAGGCGAATGGTGTGACCTGACGCATTGGGGATTCTGGTCGAAGCTCATGCTGGGCGAAGATTTCTCCTCCATGAGCGACTACTGGTCCTTCTACACCAACAACCGCATCGCCGTCCGGGTGACCGACGAACGGGGCAATGCCCTCGCGGGAGTCAACGTCAAGCTTTTGCGGGAAGGCGAAGGCGCAGGCACCATTTGGGAAACCATCACCGACAATCGGGGCGAAGCCGAATGCTGGCTGGGCATGTTCCAGCAGACCTCGGCAACATCCCAAAAGCTGCGTATCAGCCTGAACGGCAAGACGATGGACGGGCATCCACAGATCTGTCCATTGGACTCTCTGCTCCAGTCGGTGCTCGTCAACACGTATGTCCTTCGCAGGGCCACGGCGCCCGTCCTGCAGGCCGATATCGCCTTCATCGTCGATGCCACTGGTTCCATGGCCGACGAAATCAGCTTCCTCAAGCAGGACCTCGTCGATATCATCGGCAAGGTGAAGTCTGTACGCGAGGACATGACCATCCGCACCGCAGCCCTGTTCTATCGTGACGAGGGCGACGACTACCTCACGCGCCATCAGAACTTCACCGACGATGTTCGGCAGACGGCCAGCTTCGTACGGCAACAGGATGCCGATGGTGGGGGCGACTATCCCGAAGCCGTGCATACCGCGCTCGAAAGGATGCTGCAGGATCTGTCGTGGAGCGAAACAGCCCGCACACGTATCGCGTTCCTGGTGCTCGATGCGCCCGCCCATCATGAGAGCGAAGTCATCCGTTCGCTGCAGAGCTCCATCCTAAGCTGCGCCCGTCGGGGCATCAAGGTCATCCCCGTGGCAGCCAGTGGCGTGGACAAGAACACCGAGTTCATGCTTCGCTACTTCGCCGATGCCACAGGCGGCACCTACGTCTTCCTCACCGACCACAGCGGGGTAGGCAACAGCCACATCGCAGCCTCGGTCGGCGATTACGAGGTCGAGCAGCTCAACAACCTCCTCATCCGTCTCATCAGGTACTACACCGAATAGGTATTTTCATACTTGCAACGAGGTTGACACCTGAAGAAGCCTCACGCTGCATTCGGTTTATTGGTAATTATCGGATATTATCACCCAATGGCCTTCCTTCCGACCTCCTTCACGAGCAAGGACTCCCAATGATTGAAGCTCTGAAATATACCTTTGGAGAGTGCGGAACCTGATGTCTGTCTTTTGCGCCAACTCACTTGTCGTAAGATGAGGATTCTGTTTTAGTTCGGAAATAATATTTTTTTGAATTTCAGATAGTTCTTTTACGCCATCTTTTACGCCATCTTTTACGCCATCCTTGTTCAACGCAACTGTGTCTGCGATAAAATCTGGGTGGCAAGGAATGTCTATCAGAAAGTAAGTTCGTTCTTCATCTGTTTCAATAGTAGCCGCCGGTGATCCGTTATCACGCAGTTCTTCCTGTATGGTTGGTATGCCCGTCGCTCTTCCCTCGGTGAGATCCAGCTCTTTCAGGAACTCACCAAGTCTGCGATTGCGGTAGCGACGAGAACGGAGGGATAGCCCCTTTCGGATAGCTTCAATGGGTATGGTATGGTTCGGCCCGGAAAAACTAAGTATTGAGATTCGTTCCGGTTCAATGGTTATCTCTACTGGTTCCCCAATCGTCCAATCTCTATGATATAGGCTATTCACCACTGCTTCCTCAAGGGCTTGATAGGGGTAGTTGTAGAATGTGATAGATTCTGCTCTATCCTTTGGCTTCACGATCTGTTTCTTGATAACGTTGGTACGCAGATAACCGAGTGTCTCCTTTATCATGGATGGCACACTACCTCTGATAGGGTCTATCTCAATTAGGTTGTTTGGATTCTTTTCACGTCCTTCAGGGAAGAATACTATTTCTATATGTGCCTGTCGGAAAAAACGTTCAGGATACTCAGAAAACATCATGGCTGCAACGTTCTTGATACGCTTTCCTTCTGGTACAGGTTCCAGTAAGTCCATTTGCTCCAACACATCTTCCATGTGGTCGGTCAGTGATATATCGGCAAGGCTGCTCTTTACCTTCACCAGGTAGTCGTGAAGGAGCAAAGGCGAAATGTCCATCAACTTTATATCGTCATTGCCACGGTCATCGAAGGGCATACGGTTTGCAAGGTTCAGCAATTCTCGTTCGTATTCGTCCTTGGGGACGATGCTGCTGCTATTATAACGAATGTAGTAGTTATATGTTTTCTGCTTCGCCGTAATTTGGTCTGGCACTTTATAAGGCCGACGTTCGCCCGATGTCACCTTTATAATAAGGATTGTTCTTCCATCTACCTCCTCGATATAGAGACGGGGTTGGAAATATGGATGAATCAGATTGTTATAACCAACCATTTCCTTCTCTATCGGTTCTATTTGATCGGGATTAATGCCCGCTACAGGACGGATGGCGCGTCCGTTCTCTTCTTGTACTCCAATAACAATATAGCCTCCTCCAGTCTCATCAAAATCATTGGCAAAAGCACAGATGGTGCGGTATATGGCATCAGGATTCCACCCGGTCTTATATTCTAAGCGGTTACCTTCTACGGCTCGACCGCTCAATAGCTCTTCAATGTTTATCGGAAGTCTCATATCTATTCAGGTTCTTTTATAGAAATAATCTTTGGTGGGACAAAGTTTTCAGTTGACGCGGCAAAGATACAAATAAAAACTGAGAAAAACACACATTTTAGTGTTTTTTTCAATTGCGGATACTTTTTTGTCTGCGGTTTTTTATGAGCACCCCTTCTTATGTCCCCTTTTCTCCCTCTCTCCCTTTCAATTCTACCTATTTCAAGCCAATGGATACGCTTTTCTCTTGTCATTATTTGGAAATTTGCCGCAAAAGGCGTATCTTTGCCGCAGTTTTTCAACCAATCGAATATGCAAAGACAGGATATACGAATCGTATTCATGGGCACGCCCGATTTTGCGGTGCCCACCCTCGATGCGCTGGTGACGGGCGGCTATCATGTGGTTGGCGTCATCACGATGCCCGACAAGCCTGCCGGACGAGGCCACAAGGTGCAATACAGCCCGGTCAAGCAGTATGCGCTCGACCACGATCTCCCGCTCCTCCAGCCCGAAAAGCTTAAGGACGAGGCGTTCCTCGAAGCCCTGCGTGCCTGGCAGGCCGACCTGCAGATTGTCGTCGCCTTCCGCATGCTGCCCGAAGTGGTATGGGCAATGCCCCGCTTGGGCACGTTCAACCTCCATGCCGCGCTGCTCCCGCAGTATCGTGGGGCCGCTCCCCTCAACTGGGCAGTCATCAATGGCGACAGCGTCACGGGAGCCACCACCTTCTTCCTCGACCATCAGATCGACACGGGCCGCATCATCCTCAAGGAGTCGCTCCCGATTGGCCCCGAAGAGAATGTGGGTTCGCTGCACGACCGTATGATGGAGATGGGCAAGGGACTGGTCACGCGCACCGTCGATCTCTTGCTCGAAGCCGATGGCGACCTCAGCCGTGTGCCCACCATCGACCAGGCGACGCTCCTCGACGACCTGAAGGCATCGACCGGCATCGACGAACTGCGTCCTGCACCCAAGATCTTCAAGGAGACCTGTGAACTGCATTTCGACCAGCCTGTGCGCAGCCTGCACAACCTGGTGCGCGGCCTCTCGCCCTATCCTGCTGCCTGGACCACCCTCGCGGGCCTCTCGCCGGTCAAGGTGTTCCGCACGCGCATCGTCAGCGAAGGCACTCCCCAGCCTGCCGAAGCCATCGGTCAGCTCCATACCGACAATCGCAGCTACATCCAGGTCACCTGTGCCGACGGCATCCTTTCGCTCGAAGAGCTCCAGCTCCCTGGCAAGAAGCGCATGGATGTCCGCGCCCTCCTCAATGGGTTTAGGTTTTGAATCGCCCCGCCCCCAATCATTGTTAATTGTTAATTATTAATTGTTAATTGAGCGTGATCTCCGTCATCCTCCCCGTCTATAACGCAGCGGCCTACCTGCCAGCCTGCCTCGACTCGGTGTTAGCGCAAACCCATCGTGACATCGAGGTTATCGTCGTCGATGATGGCTCGACCGATGGGAGCGGGGAAGTTTGCGACGACTATGCCTGCCGCGATGCTCGTGTCACGGTGCTGCATCAGTCAAACGGAGGTCCTTCAGCCGCCCGCAACAGGGCCTTGGAGGAGGCACGGGGCGAATACGTTGCCTTTATCGACAGCGACGACGTCGTCCATCATCGCTATCTCGAAGTGCTCCTCGCCGCGCTCGAACAGCAGCACGCCGACATCGTCCAGTCGCCCTATCAGCTTGTTCCTGCCACGCAGCGCAGCGCCTACGACCCGGCACGCCTCGCCCAATCCCTTCCCAAAACCTATCCGACCCGCGTGCTGACCTCCTCCGAAGCGATGTTCGCCATGCTCTATCAGCAGGGCACGGCCGACTCCTCGCCCTGCAAGCTCTTTCGACGCTCCCTTTTCGAAGGGCTGCGTTTCCCCTTGGTCTATCGTGTCTATGAGGACCTCTACCTGATGGCGCAGGTCTATCCGCGCATCCAGCGCATGGTATGGATTGATGTCCCCATGTACTTCTATTTCAAGCAGGACAGCGGCACGCTCAACAGCCTCTCCATCCGTCGAAACGATGCCTTCGAGGTGCTCGAAACCCTTGAGGCGCAGTTTCTGGTCACAGGAAAGCCCGACTATGTCCGAGCCGTTCGCGAACGTCGCCTGAGCGTAGCCTTCAACATCCTCCGCCTCCTGTCGCGACAGCCGCACACCGATGCCAACAAGGCCATGGCCCATCGCTGCTGGCAGCACATCAAGGCCCTCCGTACCGAAAGCATCCGCGACTCCCATGCCCGCTTCAAGAACCGTCTCACCGCCGCCCTTTCCTACCTCTTGATGAGGTAGGCAACCCCTCCTAACCCCGTTCTTGTGGCAGCCATCCTTGGCTGCCCTCACCCCCCCTCTTAACCCCGTGTCCGTCATAACCCTCACCCCGTCCCTCCTGGCCAAAGCATGCAGCCAGCTTTCCCACCGCGTCAAGGCGGAGGGATGTTGTCCGTCTGTCCTCATCGGCATCCAGCAGGGTGGAGCCGAAGTGGCGAAGCTGATGAAGGAAGACTTCCCCGACGCCGCTTACTGCGAAGTACGTCTGTCCCGTCCCGACACCCCGCAGAAGAGTCAGGGGTGGAAGCATCGTCTGCTGTATTACATGCCTATCTGGCTCTGCAACTATTTGCGTGCCGTCGAAAGCCGCGTCAACGAATGGCAAAGCAAAGGGAAGGAGCCCGTGCGTCTCGGCGAGATCCGTTTGCCCGATGACATCGCGTCCATCCTCAACTCCTCAAACCCTTCAAACCCCTCGAACTCCTTAACCCCCTCAAACCTCTCGAACTCCTCAAACTCCTCAAACCCTCCCTTGGTCCTCCTCATCGACGATGCCATCGACACGGGCGCAACCATCCAGCAGGCTCGTCGTCAGTTATTGAAGCAATTCCCCAACATCACCCTTCGTGTCGCCGTCATCACCGTCACCACTCCTCATCCCATCTGCGATGCCGACTTCTGCCTCTATCACAATCGCACCCTCTGTCGCTTCCCCTGGTCCAACGACTATCGTCCTTCTCAATTTCCCTGATTCTTTATCTCGAATCCTTTTATCACGAATTATCGAATCAACGAATTTCGGATTGGGCAATAAACAGGAATAATTCTCTAATTCTCAAATTCTTGATAAGAAAATAATTGTTTTTGAACAATATGCGCAAAGCCCTCGCCATCGATCTCGACGGCACCCTGTTGAGCACCAACACCTTCCGCGACTACCTCAGCTACTGTGGTAGTGCCGCGCTGCACAGCTTCAAGTTCGGCATCTGCCTGAGCATCCTGTGGTGGGTCATGCTCCGCAAGTTGCGTTTCGTCAGCCACAGCTACATGAAGGAGAAGCTTCTCGAACGCACCGCCGCCTTCATGACGCGAAAGGGCCATCTCGACAACTTCGTCGAAAACGAGATGACCTACCTCAACGTGCGTGTGCAGCAGCTCATGGAACCCTATCGCAACCGGGGACATCTGCTCATCCTGGCCACCGCAGCCCCCGCCTTCTACGCCCATCCCATCGCCGAGTTCCTCCACATCGACCTCTGCTGTGGTACGCTGCTCCCCTCCGAAGTCGTCATCGGCAAGTGGCAGGAGTGTGTGGGCCAGTACAAGGTCGAAGCCCTGCAGCGCCTCCTTCAGGTCCACAAGGCCGAGCTCGACGTCGTCATCACCGACCACAGCGACGACCTCCCCCTGCTCAACTTCAACACCGCAGGCCGCAACATCGTCGTAGGTGCCGACTCTCGCTCCCTCGCCGCCATCCGTAAGGGCTGCTCGTCCGAGTGGGAGCAGATATAATTGATCAATTATCCCGAACCATCGATTGAAAAGCCGAAATCGATAAATTCAGAATCTTTCTGATTTTCTCGACGACTTTAGCGTCAATGCCCATTGAATTTCTCTCATCTTGTTGGTGTATTTTCTCCTTCTTGACGTGCTGAATAAAATAGCTGATAATGGTTTCTTCTATAATGAGAGTTTCCAGTTCGGCCATTATCGGGCTCTCATAATGTATTGTATGTAGAACATAGTAATTGGATTCATCGAACGTTCTGGTTCTACAGATACATTTGCCATCAGAATAATCTACAGGGTATCGTTCCGCGTCAATAAATATCTGAAGAACCTGGCTCATGGACCTTTGAAACAAATCCTCGGCTTTTAGATATACGGATTCTTCAATACAATTAAAATCGGACAGATCCTCCAATGAAATATCTCTACAGCCACCAACGAGCATGCCGTCCACAAAATAATATCTTTTTATTTCGAAACCCTTGTCTCCTTGAGATACTATCCGTCCTATCTCACTTTTATTATCAGTGATAGTAGAACCGGGCATCAAATCTGATACATTCATGATTGTATAGAATAGAATTATAGGATTTTACTTGGGTTATCTCAAAGCCAGTCAAGTTTTTTAGGGGTACAATCAAGCATAGGAAAGCCTTCAACAAGACGTGGCAAAGATACAAATTTAATCTGAAAAAGTCACACCTTTTGGGTCTATTTGATGATTTGACGTTTGAAAAATTTGAAAAATTTGATTTTTATTTTTCCATTTTGGAAAAATTCAAGAGCATCAATGACTTGTGAATTGGATTACAACATACCCATTATTTTGGGTTTGATTTTGGAAAAAAGCAAAGGTAAAATAGAAAATACGGAGGTGTTATGCTATTTTTTTGCATTTTTTTTGGAGACATTTGAAAAAAATACTTATATTTGCGCACAAATTTATAAATGCGCACGTATTTATAAATTTATAAATAGATGGAACTTGCATTAATAAATGACTTCTTACCTACAGACAATAACAATATGCGCTTATTCTCGTTTTTCCTTGTTCTAATTCTTTTGTCGGCGGGCTCTGCGTTTTCCCAGAGTACGGTACAAATGAACAACTATCCTCCGAAGGACATTACTGTCCAGGTGGAGACGTCGAATCTTCCTCTTGTTTGGATTACGACCACCGACACCCTGAGTCGCTACACTCGTAGTCTCGGCCGGATGAAGATTATCAACAACGCCGACGGTGTCAACTATTCGGACACGGTTACCTATTCCGACCAGACCATCGAGTTCGACGGCCCGATAGCAATCAAGTGGCGCGGAGCCTCGTCGTTCGGTGAAAATGGCACGCAGACAAAGAAGCCGATGTCCGTCAAGCTGCTTAAAACGGACGACATCAACGGCAAAAAGGACAAGGTCAGCCTGCTCGGCATGGGTAAGGACAACGACTGGTGCTTTCTTGCGCCTTGGCAGGACAAGAGCTTTATCCGCGACGTGCTGACCATGCAGATGGCACGCGGCGGGTATGTGTTTGCTCCACAGATGCGGTATTGTGAGGTGTTCGTGGATGGCATCTACTACGGGGTCTTTATTCTTTGTGAGCGTGCAACCAGTGGTGGCAAGAGACTTGACCTCTGGAACTACGGCAAGGACGAGGATGGCAATGCCATTGATGATGTGACGGGGGACTTCCACGTCGAGATTGATCGTACTGAAAACCAATATACACATGAGAAGGAGCCTCATTATACCTCCCAGCATCATCCCGTTCTTGCGGACGGCACGGAAATCGCCGATAGGGAAATCATTTATCAGTACAAGGATCCCGAGGAGGAGGACTTCGAGGGGCTTCCCGGTGCTCGTGAAGCTGTCCACAGGGCCATTGATGTCATGGAGGATGCCTTTGCCTCGGAGGACTACGGTGATCTGTATGCCGACTACATAGATGTCGAGTCGTTCATGGACTATGAGATTGCGCAGGAGGTGGCCAACAACATCGACGCCTACCGTCTGAGTACACCGATGTGGAAGCACAGCTCGACCCATGCCCGAGCCATCGGTGGCAATGACCGATGGAAGATGGCCCTATGGGACTTCAATCTGGCATACGGTGGAGCAACCTATTTTGACGCGAATACCAATATTTGGAGATATGCCGAAAACAATGTCATGGTCGAATTTACCCGTTGGTTCGAGGATAGGCTTATTCCCTTCTACTGGCAGCGCCTCATGGAGGATAACGCTTATGTAAACAACCTTCGTGCTCGATACACCCAGCGTCGTAAGAATGAATATAGTGACACCCGCATAGATGCTATTGTGGACTCCCTGTATGAGGTGCTAAGCGCGGGTGCGGTGACGCGTAACAACAAGGCCTGGAAGGTGAACTCCAACCTTCAAAGCCAGATGACCACTGTACGGAATTTTCTCACCAGTCGCCTGAGCTGGATGGACGAACGTTGGCTTGATCCTTCCCTGCTGACGAACTTGGAACTTACGGGAAGCACACTATGGAAGGACGATTCTTGGAATACCATCTGTCTTCCGTTCCGTCTTGGAAGACTTGAGGGTACGCCACTTGAGGGGGCGATAGTGAAGACGCTCGTCAGCTCCGACTTCAGCAACGGCACGCTGACCCTCAATTTCACGAGCAAGGACCTTTCTTCGTTGGAGCCCGGCATGCCGTA
>JAEEUA010000294.1 GCA_016286775.1 Bacteroidales bacterium | reverse complement strand
ATCTTTATAGTGAGGACAACGGCATACTATTAGGTGGTCTGCCTCTGGGAACGGGTAACTGCTACAAGGACTGGCGTCGTCCCGTCAACATCGAGTATTTCGAACAGGAGGACGATGATGCCACCATCAATCAGCTCGGCGAAACTGCTGTGGGTGGTTTGGGCTCGCGCATCTATTCGCAGAAGTCGCTCAAGCTGTATACCCACAAGCGTTTTGGCAAGAAGCGCTTCGAGGCACAGCTTTGGCCCGAAGACAAACCGGAAATCACCAAGGTCAAGTCTTTTCGTCTTCGCAATGGCGGTAACCGGTGTATGGACACACGTTTTGAGGACGCGCTGGCACAGCGAATATTTGCCCGGTGGAAGGATTCGCTCGAATGGATTGCCTATTCGCCCGTCATTGGCTATATCAATGGCGAATACAAGGGTGTCTTTGGTCTGAGGGAAAAGTGCGACGAGGATTATCTGGAGTCGAACTACGGCATGACCGAGGAGGTGGATATTGTGGAAAGTTTCTACACTGATGTGCCGGAATACGCCGAGATAATGCAGCTCATCGATGACGAATCAGCGACATTTGCCGACTTCGAGGCCATCATGGAGATGAGCCAGTTTATCGACTATCTCTGCTGCGAGACATACGCGACGAATGAGGACTTCCCACATAATAATGTATATATGTGGAAGACGAAGGGAGGCAAGTGGCATTTCGTATTGAAAGACCTGGACTATTTCTCCAATTCACAATTAGGTTTCAACTATCTCAACTGGCTCATGGTGACAGGTGATGAGGGGAAATGGGTATTACAGCCCATTAAACATCGTCTGATACAGAAGCTGATGATGATGGACGAGTTCCGTGAAACTTTCATCGACCGCATGGGCACCTATCTCGGTGATTTCCTTCGTCCCGATGTGACGTTGCCACTCATCCATAAGATGCGCTACGAGATCGATAGCGAGGTAGCCGCAACATTTGCCGCAATGAGCGAAGAGGTGAGCTATGCAGACTTCGACAGAACCATTAATCAACGGCTGATACCATACTGCGAGCTGCGCCCCCTTCGGGCTTACAATCAGTTTGCACAATACTTTTCGTTGGGCGATGTCGTTCCAATGACCATCTATCCGCAGGGGAATCCGATTCGAGTCAACAATGTCGGGCTCACCCAAAGCCGATTTGAAGGCTGCATTTGGCTGGGGCGCAAGCTGAGGCTCGACAGCCGAAACCCTGCTGCTGGCTGGGCAATGACTGTGACCTACTTGAACGGCAACATAAAGACTTTCCGATTTGAGAAGCCATCGGTCAGCATAAATTTGGCAGAAACTGTGGGCGCGTGTGAATCTGTCACCTTCACGACCATTTCAATTGACCAGGGCGAAGGCATAGAGTGTGTCGTCAACGATGAGGCCAAAACTCCTGTTGCCTACTTTACCATCTATGGCATGCCTTGCAGCAATGCGGGGGGAAAGGACGTACGATTGGCACGCGACCCCGATGGAACATTTCGAAAGATTATCAGATATTAAGGGGATATGTATAGACCATTATTATATAAACGCTTGACGGTGGCGTGTCTGACGCTGCTTGTCGGCTTGGGTGGTCACCTTGCGGCACAGACGCACCAGGTGATGATCAACGAACTGATGCAAAGCAATGTCGATGCTCTTTTCTATCGAAAGGATTTCCCCGACTCCTGGTTCGAAGTCTATAATACTACTGGAAAGAAAATCAACATGAGGGGCTGGCGTATTGGGGTCGCCAATGATTATGCCAAGTCGTACGATCTTTTCCATTTTCGTGAGCTGCCGGCCTACGGACATATCCTCTACTATTGTGACAAGAAGGACGATGGATGGGAACATACCGACTTCCGGTTGGAATCCACCAAGGCCGGAGCCCTCTATCTTTGGAATGCTGATGGCGTGTTGGTTGATAGTGTGGCATACAACGAGATGCCTGCTCCCAATATCGCTTGGGGCCGAGTGACTGATGGGGCAGACGAATGGCAATATGAAGTCACGCCTACCCCTGGAGAGCCAAACGATAGCCGAGGCTCGGAATTTATCATGCCCGATCCCGTTTTCAGTCATACCGGGCGACTGCTCCCGATGGGTGAGTCACTCTCGCTAACGATTACATTTCCTGATGTCCCTCTTCCTTCCGACACGCGCTTGTATGTCACCCTCGATGGCTCGGCTCCCACCAAAGCGTCTGCAAGCTACGCCAAGGATGAACAGTGTAGGATGCTGATAACGGAAACAACGGTGGTTCGTGCCCGATTGATGTCAGACTTCGCGTTGACTTCCCTACCTGTTACACATTCCTATATCATCCATCCGCGCACGACGCAATTGCCAGTCTTCTCGCTTTCGACCGATAGCAAATACCTTTACGACGAGGAGATCGGCATGATGGTGGGCGATGACTTTGATGGTAATTGCTTCAAGGGATGGCGTCGCCCGTTCAACATCGAGTTCTTCGAGCAGAATGTTCCCGACACGGCACTCATCAATCAGATTGGCGAGGCGGGTATGCATGGGGCAGGGTCGTTGCGAAGACATCAGAAGGCGATGAACCTCTATACCAACAAGCGATGGCAAAAGAAACGCTTCAAATCCACTACGTTCTTTCCTCACAAGCCCTTCATAAAGAAGACCAAGACCTTCTGTCTTCGCAACAGTGGCACGCGCTGCCTCGACTCACGCATCGACGACGGGTTCGTGCAACTGCTCTTCGCTGCCCATATCGACAGTTTGGAGTATCTTGACTATCGGCCCTGTATCGTCTATATCGATGGCAAGTACAATGGTGTAATGGATATTCGTGAGCGTGCCAACAATACTTGGGCATCGAATAACTTGGGTCTTGAAGAGGATTCCATTTCGGAAGTCGAAGCGTTCTACAGCAATGTGGCTGACTTCGACGATATTCGCCAGTTGATCGACGATCCGAATTCCAGGTACGAAGACTTCGCTCAGCATTTCGACATGTCGCTGCTGCTCAATTATCTTTGTTGCGAGGCTTATTCGTCCAATCGCACTTTCGCCCATACCAACGTCTATATGTGGTTCGACAGGAGCGAAGGGCAGAAGATTCTCCATCCCTTGCTGAAGGATCTGGACGATTTTTCGGGCGGCAAGGACAACAATTGGAGTTGGATGAATTTTATCACGCTGACTGGAAACGAAAGTAATTACGATGAAAAACCTGAGCATAGGCGTATCTTTGCGCGACTGTTCGATATGCCTGAGTTCCGCAATCCGTTCATCGA
>JAEEUA010000072.1 GCA_016286775.1 Bacteroidales bacterium | reverse complement strand
CTGGCGAATCTCGGCCGAATTGAGCTGGCATTCCCAAAGGACGATGACGTTCCAGCCGAGGAGCTTCAACGCCTTGCGATCGGCGAGGTCGCGGGCTTTGTTGCGCTCAATCTTCTTTTGCCAGAAGTCGGTGCGGGAACGAGGCATCACGAAGTATTTGCAACGCACCCCTCCCCTTTCGTCCTCGACGGGCGATGGCAGGGGCGGCTCGGTGTGTCCATGCCAGAAGCAGCCGTTGACGAGGATGACGGTGCGGAGTCGGCGTATCACGATGTCGGGCGTCCCGGGCAGACGCTTAACGTGCAGACGATACCGGAAGCCATGGGCATAGAGGAACTTCCTCACCCATAGCTCGGGCTTGGTGTCCTTCGCACGGATGTGGCTCATGCACTTATGGCGTTGTTCGGGGGTTAGCTTGTCTGCCATAACTCTTATTTGAAAAGATGAAAAATGGAGTGTATTGAATGGAGTCGCCTGAGGACGCCTCTGCTGTCTGCCTCCCCAACAATACTGGACTGGATTTTCTTTATAACATGAATTATCACACGAATTTTCATGAATTATTTTTTTCTTCTTTACTTTTATTATTTTAGGTGAAAATGGCCTCGTCTCTCGCTTCAATAGCGGAGACTTGGCCGGAAAATGTGCTGACTTCAATAGTCAGCAGAAAATCGCTGACGCGTAAAATTCGCCTTGTCCCTTTTCTCTCTAAGATTCACCAGATTTATCGGATTCTTTGTTTGACCAAGCTGATAATCTGTTTAATCTGTTCAATCCGTAGCGATATAGAAATATGTTTGGGGCCGGACGGATTTTCTGCACGAAGTGCAATTTTCTGCAGGTATTGGACCTGCTCATTTTCCGGCAGAAATGACCAGGCTATTGAGCCGAGGTCATCTGCCATTTTTGCCTTCCTTTGAATGTTCGCGTTTTCTTTTGAACAACGAATTATCACACGAATTAGCCACGAATTTTCATGAATTATTTATTTCAGAGAAAGGTGCCACAATTATTTGTCCGCTATAATCACCCAAATACCCTCTTTACGGCCACCTTCTCGTATGAGGAGGCCCTTGGTCTGTAGTTTGGCAAGGTCTATCTGAATGGTACGCTGGGCCACTCCAATCTTTTGTGAAATCTTTTGCGCAGTAAGAGTTCCATCTTCTGCTATCATCTGCAATATCTCAATTTGACGTTCAGAGAGTTGGCCGAAATTTCCTTTTACGAATTTTTTTACGAAATCCCTATTCGTAATAACTTGCTCCTTGACAAATTGGGGATGGCATGGTATGTCAATAAGGAACGATGTACAATGTTATCTTCCTATACGACATAGCGTTTTACACTTTTAAACGTTTTTCCCTCAAAAAAATACACTTTTCAATATATTTTCATGCTGCAAAAATACACTTTTCAAATGAAATATCCAAATGAATACTGAGAAATTGTCAAAACATGACCAATTTTTCCCAATCTTGTATTCTTTTTAACACGAATTACAACATATTTGCCATGAATTATCTTCCAACGTCTTCATTTGCTCCAAGACATAGTTCGCGGCGAAAGCGCCCTTGAAACTTGTGAAAACATCTTTGGTGATGAAACTTTCTGCCAATTTTATGAGGGAATGAAATAAACCAACTCGCACAAGAATTCCTTTTGTGAGTTATTTCAAGTTTCCAAGGGTTTTCGTCCGTAAGTGGGTATTTTTAGGAGGTTACGGACGAAAACTCAATAATTCTATAATTCGCCAATTCGTGATAGAGGAATAGGAATAAAAAAACCGAAAATGACTGTATGGAGTCATTTTCGGTTGTGATTGATGTAAAGGATCGAATCTTATTCGTAGTTACCTTTGCGTAAATTCTCGCGGCTCACCTTGGTCTGCTTTGAGGAACCATCATTGTACTTGACGGTGATGGTTACGTCGCCATTGCCGGGAACTAATTCATCGACGAGATTCAAGTAGAAGGACGTATAGAAATAGACGGGACCATTGGAGGGTGCTGTCTTGTCGCTATGACGATTGAAATAGAGGTTGAATGTGATGGCATTCTCGGTTATCGAGACGGGATCATAAACGAGATAGACAGTCGGCTTGATGTTGGTTCCATTGACATACGAATAGGGAGCTTCGACCACCGCATTGAGATAGCCGCGATAGGCCCAGATATCCATCAGTTCACGGAACTGGAAAATGCTGTCGGGGTCTGTCACCTTTGCATTGTTGGCCTGTTCCTGACTCATGGGATAATATTCGTCGAAATACCTGCCATCAAACAGTTCAGCTCCGGTGATAGTCTTCTCATCAGCCGACACCTGAGTGGGCTTGTAGCGAAAATAGAGCATTGCACGGGAGTGGTTGCCAAAACCTTCATTGTTAGTTAATTGCGAAACGCTGGACATGGTTGGAATGACCTTGCCGCCCATATCGCTATAGAGGGTATAACTCGAGCTATAGTTACCCGTAATGGTGTAGTATCCCCATGCCGTGTAGGTGTTTTCGTCTTCATCCGAATCTCCCAGACAAGAGGTCAAGGCGATTGCTGCAAATGCAGAAAATAGAATAGTTTTTACGTAGTTCATAATGATTATAGAATGAATTTTGTGGCTGCAAAGATATACCAAATCGGGTAATCCTCCAAATTTTGAGGGTTAAATTTCAGAAATATTGGTAAAAATTTGCAAATCATTGTATTTTTCCCTATCTTTGCCGCATTATTTCACACCTTAGCACATTATATATTATGAAAAAAGTCGTTTGCGTACACACCGCGATGGCCCTTGTCGGACCGCTTACTGAGATTTTCCATGAGTATCTTCCCGAGGTACAAGTCGAACATATTGCCGAGAGTTCGCTCATCAAGGAAGTGATTGCCAACAATGCGGTGACTCCTGCAGTTCGCCGTCGTTTGCTCGATTATTACAATGCTGCAGCCGATTCGGGCGCAGATATCATCTTCAACACCTGTTCGTCGGTGGGTGATGTCGCCGATCTGGGCAACACTATCTCGCGAATCCCCGTATTCCGTATTGACCGGCCGATGGCCGAGAAAGCTGTGCGCGAAGGCAAGCGCATTGGTGTGATTTCAACTCTGCCTACTACGCTCGATCCTACCTGCCGCCTGCTCCTAACCTGTGCCCAGGAAGCTGGTACCGAGGTTGAACTGGTTGAAGGTCTTGCCGATGGTGCCTTTGCTGCCGGACAAAGTGGCGATGGAGCCACCCACGACCGCCTCATTGCTGAAGCTGCCGCCCGCATCGCTGATAAGGTGGATCTGTTCGTTCTGGCTCAAGGTTCGATGGCGCGCATGGAGCAACGCTTGTCGGAACTTACCGGCAAGCCCGTTCTCTCCTCTCCCGTTCTTGGTGTGAAGGGTTTGCGCAAGTTCATGGGATTTGATGCGTAGAGATTTTAAAGGAGATTAAGGGATTTTAAGGGATTCTAAGGGACAATTGTTTCTTGGGGTCCCTTTAATACTTTATAGATTTCCTCCAAGGAACGCGGACCGCCCACATTACCTGGGAAGATGATGTACGGGAAGCGTTCGGTCATCACACATGGAACGCTGTTGATGACCTGCCCCATGACACGGGCAGTCTTGACTGCAAGGCCCTTGGTCAAGATGTCGTGACTCGTGATGCCACCTTTCGCGACGAGATAATTCGGGCAAACAGGAAGCCGACGAACGATCTCAACGAGAAAATCCGAAACAGTTTGTCCCAAACGAAGACGCTGCGCTGCGTCTTCGATGCGCACCTCTTTGCGAGCTGTATAAACCACGGGCGTGATGCCATTGCCCGATACTGACTCGATTGCCTCCAATGTCTGGGAAAGGAGGGCATCGGAATGATTGAGGATATCATTTATTGGCAATTCGATGCCTTTCACTTCGTGCGACTTGAGCAGATAGTCAAGTTGCTCGGTAGTCTTCCTTACATGCGAACCTACCATGAATAGGCCCGTTCCACTTGCCTTGATTCCCAAGTGATTGCGGTCGAGGAAGGGCTTGTCGGCAATTCCACTCAAAGCACGTGGCAATGACGAGGAACTACGAACCACGACTGCACACTCCTGTCCTTCGATAGCTGCAAAAAGAGCATCACGAAAGGCGTACAACTCCTCGTAACTACGTGCGTTCACAATCTCATAGTCTTGTGGATTACCGCCCTTCTCCTCGATATAATCCACGAGGCGTGCATGCTTGTAGCCAAAAACATTATCGCGAGCAAATTCGCTTTCGGAAACGGGAATAAGTCGCTCTCCTTCACACATATAGTGCGTACCATCAATCGTATAGCGCCCACTTTCGATGAAAGCGGGTGCAAAAGGAATCTTGTGCCACACCTTGTAGCCATGCTTCGCCAAGACTCCAGACATCACGTCAGGCTCCAACGGGAAATGTCCGCGAAGGCACGAGTCACTTCGACTGACGCAGATCAGGCGATACCCAAATTCCCGATTCACGCGAATCACAGTTTCGAGAGCCGTGGACAAAGTCTCGCGGGCGGCTTCGGGTGTGAGTGCACGCGTATTGGTCAGCACATAAAAGAAGGGCACTTCGTCGAGAAAGGCCTTGCGAATATTCTCGTCACTCCAATCGGTGACCAACAGACAACTGTGAACAGTCTGGATGCCTGTAGGATCATCGTCAAAGACAACCATGCGCGTTTTCGGATGTAAATCATTTAGTGTCATTGATAATGGGTTTTTCCGGATTGATGAAGGCAAACAGGATGGCTGACAGGATCAGCATGCCGCCAATCATATAGAGAGGAAGATTGTAGTTGTGGGTAGCATCGAGCAAGTAGCCAAACATCAGCATGCAACAGAAGCCGCCCAGATTGCCGAAAGTGTTCATGGCTCCCGAGATGGAACCTGCACAATGCTTGCCCAAGTCGATGCACAACGCCCACGCCGAAGGAAGCATGAGGTCGAAGATGCCGAAACAGAGCGACAGGAAAACGAAAACTGCCAGTTTGCCCGGAATGAAGGCTGCCAGTACCATGCAAATGGCTGAAACTGCGAGACATACGGAACCCAACGCCTTGCGACCAACTTTGATTCCATATTTGGCTGTGAGTTTGTCGGTGAGATAACCACCCGCGATGTTTCCGCACATGCTCATGAGGAACGGGATGGCCACAGCATACTTCAATTGCTCAGCAGAGAATCCGCGTCCCGCTTTCATAAATTCGGGGAACCAGGAAAAGAAGAACCAGGAACCGAATGCATAGAAGAAATACATGGCACAAAGCATCCAGAACTGCCTGTTTCGGAAGATGATGCCCCAGGGTATTTTGACCGATGCCTTCTGGACGGTTTCCTGTGTGGTCACTTCGGTAGTTTGTGGTTTCTTGACACGATAATAAAAGAACCAAATGACCGACCAAACAATACCAATGGCGCCCAACAGGTAGAACGAGAAGCGCCAGCCCTGGTTGCTGACGAGCGGGATGACAATGAACGGAGCGGCCGCGCCCCCCAGACGTGTGGCTGCCCATACGTAGCCCTGCGCCTTGCCGACCTTGTCCTTTTCAAACCATCGGCTGATGACACTGGTCGAACAAGGAGATGCACCGGCTTCGCCAATGCCGAAGCAGAAACGGATGGCCAACATTGACATCAAGCCTCCTGCCAAGCCGGTGAAGCTGGTGAAGGCCGACCACCATAGGACGATGAGGGCGAGCACCCAACGATGTCCCATCTTGTCACCTAATGCGCCCAAAGGGACCTGCATCAGGCCATAAGACAAGGTGAAGATGCTCATCACCCACCCCCAGCCGCTTTGGTCGATGCCCAGATCGGCCTTTATCTCCATGCTCGAAAAGGTGATGCAGGTGCGGTCGAGGAAGGTGATGACGCTGAGGATGACAAGAAGGACGAGGATGGTGGTTTTGCGGGACATGATGGGAAGGGGAAATGGGCAGCAAATGATGGCTGCGACGGAAAACACGAGGGGCAGCCATGGATGGCTGCGACAGAGACGGGAAGGGCGGCCATGAACGGCCGGGACAGGGAGGTAGGAAGCAGCCAAACATGGCTGCGACTAAACATGAGGGGAAAAAGAGGGAGGAGGGGGAACGAGGGTGGCTTATTTGGTCCAATAGGAGCCGATTTCGAGCATTTCGCGAGCTTCGGAAGGGGTGGCTGGTTCACAACCCATGGCGCGAATCAGCGTGACAAGACGCTCCACTAGTTCGGCGTTGGTGCGAGCGCATTTGCCTTCGGCATAGTAGAAACTGTCCTCAAAACCGACTCGGACTGCATTGGCACCCATACCGATGGCACAAGCCAAGATGGAGAAGTCCTTCATCGAGTCGTGGTTGATGCCCCACGAGGTACCGGGCTCTGTAAGGGCACACAACAGCGCAAGGTTACGACCCGTTGCCGACAGGTTGCTCGATCCGCCGGGACCTACGCAGAAATTGTAATGAAGCGGACGACGGATGACGCCCTCGTCGGCCAGTCTCGAACAACATTCCACGTGCGAAAGGTCGAAGAGCTCCATCTCGGGCACCACATTGGCTTCCTGTTGGCGCTTCGCCCAATAGCGCAGGTCGGGCATCGTGTTGATATAGACGGTTTCGCCAAAGTTGACCGAACCCATATTCAACGAGGCAATCTCGACCTCGGGGACATTGAGACTGACACAACGATCAGCCAACGAGAGGTCGGAAAGACCGCCCGTCGAACCTTGGATAATCATGTCGGAATGTGCGCGGATGGCATGGATAGTCTGGCTGAAGACATCGAGTTCGAAGGTGGGATTACCCTTCAAGTCGCGTGTGTGAAGATGAACCTGACAAGCTCCTGCCCGATAGCAGTTCAGTACGTCTTCGGTGATCTCTTCGGGAGTGAGCGGGTTCTTGCAGCCTTCGGGAATCGGTTTCCCCACGTGGCAAACGGGTGCCACGGTAACGATGATTTTTCGCATAGCTTATGTGTGTTAGTCAAGTTTCGCATTCGCTCAACTTGTGTGATTCTTAGGGATAAGAAGGGAAAATAAGGGAATCTTGGGGATAGGAAGGGACGTTACTGATGCTTGTATGGAAAGGGGAGAATTATTGGATGGTGATTTCACCCGAAATATTCTCCAGCATCAGCTTTTCGATCTCGAATTGACTGTATCCTTGACCTAAAAGGAACATGAGCTTGACGACTGTAGCTTCGGTGGTCATATCCTTCGAGCCGATAACGCCAGCCTTGCTAAGCTGGTTGCCTGTCTCGTAGATGCCCATTTCGACCGAACCGCCCAGACATTGCGTGACATTCACAATGATAATGCCTCGTTTCACAGCCTTGTGCAGCGCATTGAGGAACCAATCGTAGGTCATCGCATTGCCCGCGCCGTAGGTTTCGAGCACCACACCACGCAGAGAGGGGATGCTGAGAATGCCCTCGATGGTCTCTTTGGTAATGCCGGGGAAGAGCCTTAGTACCACGACATTGGTACCCATCCGATAGAATGGCCTGATGTGTTCCTCGTTGGAAATGTGGTTGATATGATGATGGGCCCAAGTGATGTGTACACCCACACGAGCCAAGGGGGGATAGTTGGGCGAAGTGAACGCGTTGAACTCTTCGCTCGAAAGTTTCTTGGCGCGATTGCCACGAAGCAGGAGCCCCTGGAAATAGATGCAGACCTCTGGAACCATCGGCATGCCGATTCGGTCCTTCGAGGCTGCAATCTCGATGCTCGTGATCAGATTCTCCTTGCCGTCGGTACGAAGAACACCAATGGGCAGTTGCGAACCGGTCAGGATCACGGGCTTGGTGAGGTTCTGCAGCATATAGCTGAGGGCAGAGGCTGTATAGGCCATCGTGTCGGTACCATGCAGCACGACAAAGCCATCGTACTTGTTGTAGTTATCGACGATGACGTGCGCCATGTTGGCCCAAAGCGTAGGATTCATATTGGCCGAATCGAGAGGCGGGTCAAACTGGATGGTGTTGAAATTGACCGAGACACTCTGCAACTCGGGGACGTGGCTCAGCAGGTGGCTGAAGTCGAGAGGTTCATGTGCCCCGGTGACGGGATTCTGAACCATGCCGATGGTACCACCGGTATAGATAATCAGTACGTGTGGTAGCTCGGGCTTAATCGGTGTTGACGCGAACGCGTTGTGTGCGGGGTTGGTTAGCATTGCGTATGTTCGTCTGAGTTACAACTGATTGTGCAAGGCTAAGGAAAGACTGCCCTACCATCGAATCGTGGTTCAAGACGATAGGTGTGCCTCCATCGCCATTTTCGCAAATGCTCTGCACGATAGGAATCTGGGCAAGCAGAGGGATACCGGTTTCGTCGCTCAGCCGCTTCACGCCCTCTTTGCCGAAGAGATAGTATTTGTTCTGAGGAAGTTCGGCTGGAGTGAACCATGCCATGTTCTCGACAAGGCCAAGCACGGGGACATTGATCTTCTCGTTCTGGAACATGTCAATACCCTTGCGGCAGTCGGCCAATGCCACTTCCTGGGGCGTGCTGACCACGACGGCTCCGGTGAGGCCGAGGGTTTGGACGAGGGTGAGATGGATGTCGCTGGTTCCCGGGGGAAGGTCGATGAGGAAATAATCCAAATCGCCCCAGTCGGCATCGCCAATGAACTGCTTGAGCGCCGAGCCTGCCATCGAGCCGCGCCAGATGGTGGCAGAATTGGGATCGACAAAGAAACCTACCGAGAGTATCTTCACGCCATATTGCTCAGCCGGCACCAGCAGGTCGCGTCCATCCTTATGGATGGCATACGCCTGAAAATTATCCAGGCCGAACATCTTGGGAATCGATGGGCCGAAAATGTCTGCATCGAGCAAGCCGACCTTATAGCCGAGCATTGACAAACCGACGGCGAGATTGGCCGAAACGGTGCTTTTGCCTACGCCACCCTTGCCCGAAGCGATGGCGATGATATTCTTGACATTGGGCAGCAACTTGTCGGGCTCGGGGCGGGGTGCCTGCTTGGTCTTCACTTTTATTTCGGGTTCGACCTCTTCACCGACCAACTGGCAAACGTGCTTGATGTTGGCTTCGGCAGCACGAAGGACAGACTTCATGAAGGGGTCGGTCTGCTTGTCGAAAATGAGGCTGAAGGAAACATGCTTTCCTTCGATTCGCATATCGTCGGCTACCATCTCGCTCTCGACGAGGTTCTTTTTGGTGCCGGGATAGATGACCTGTGCAAGGGCATCTAAGATGAGTTTGGGATATAGGGCCATGAATGGAAATTAGCAATTAGCAATTAGCAATTAACAATTAACAATTAATAATTAACAATTAATAATTAACAATTAACAATGCTGCTCGAGGGAGCTGCGCTTGTCGCGGTTGTAGGAGCGATAATCGTCGAGGGTAATTTCGACATCGGGTTCCACCCATTCAGCGTGCGGGAAAAGGCGGATGAGCATATACTTGATGTCCTTGCCGCGTGCAATCCATTGCTTTTCGTATGCCGTCTGGATGGTTCTGAGGGCTTCCCAGTCGATGTCACTGCTCGAACACTCTTTCTCGTCCGTGGCATATAAGTCACGGGTAGAAGCCAGCACATCCAGGTGGTTGGCCTTCGCCATCTCTTCGGTGTAGGTGAACAAGAAGTTCGAATCGCACTTCAGATGGACCAGTCCTCCGGGCTTCATGACGTGGGTGTAGCGATTCATGAAACGGGTGCAGGTAAGTCGCTTGTTGACCTTCTTCATCTGCGGATCGCAGAAGGTAATCCAGATCTCAGATACTTCGTCGGGGGCGAAGAACTGCTCAATCAGCTCGATGTGCGTGCGAACAAAGGCCACATTAGCGAGGTTTGCCTTCAAGGCTTGGGTGGCTCCCGTCCACATGCGTGCCCCCTTGATGTCGATGCCGATGAAATTCTTGTCGGGATAGCGCTGGGCAAGTCCTACGGTATATTCTCCCTTGCCGCATCCCAGTTCGAGAACGATGGGATGCTGATTGTGGAAGTATTCTTCGTGCCAACGTCCCTTCAAGGGAAAACCTGCAGCCTGCAGTTGTTCGAAGGAATACTGCAGGCAGTTGGGATAGTTTGCCATGTCGGCGAACTTGGCCAGTTTGTTCTTTGTTGCCACCTAAAATAATTAACAATTAATAATTAACAAATAACAGTTAGCAAATAACAATTAATTTAACAATTTGCAAAGCAATTAATCATCGAGGGTGAGGAAGCTGAGGAGGAAGCGCCAGAACCGCGAAACACTTTCGATTTCGACACTCTCCTGGGGAGAATGTGGATGATGAATGGTCGGGCCGACCGAGATGATCTGCATATCGGGATAAAGCTCGGTGATGACGCCACATTCGAGTCCGCAATGTACCTTGTCTAACTTCAAAGCAGGATTGGCACGAAGCGCCTGCTGCACCATGGGTGCCTGCTTGTCGATGTTCCAGGCGCCATAGTTTGCGGCAAAATCCACGCGGAAACCACCGAGCAGGAAGGCCGATTGAATGGCACTTGCACAAGCACGCTTCCGTTCCTCATTCATGCTGCGCACCATGAGCAAAATCTCTACTTCGCCGTTCGGGCTTGTCTGCACATGGGCCATGTTAGAGCTGGTATCGACATACCCCTCTCCCATCGCCCAGACACCGTTGTGACAGGCTTCGATGGCATTCAGCAAATCGTCCTGTATCTCCTCGGGAATGAGTGTCCGAGGAAGTTGTGTGGGTTGCGCTGTGAAGCTAAGACCCGATTCGCTTGGCCCGTATTCTTCCTTGAAGAGGTCGTTGTAGTATTGTACCTCCTCGATGACTTCGTCAACGATTTCTTCGGGAACAGTAATCACAGCCTGGGCCTCACGCGGAATGGCGTTGCGAAGCGTGCCGCTGTTGAAACTGCCCAAGCGTGCCTCGAAGTTGACGACCACATGCTTCAGAAAGCGGTTCATCAGCTTGCAGGCATTCGCGCGATGGAGATGGATGTCCATGCCGCTATGTCCACCCTGCAGACCGGTGAGGCTAAGCAGTACGGCAGCATCGCCTTCGGGAACTTCGGCATCCATCCGACACTTCAGCGAAGCCGTCATGTTCACAGCCCCGGCGCAACCGGTCATGAGCACACCTTCCTCTTCGCTATCCAGGTTAATGAGCCGACGAGAATGGAGCCAATCGGCCTTCAGCTGGCGTGCGCCCTGCATCCCCGTCTCCTCGTTAGCCGTGAACAGCAGCTCCATCGGCATCCGTGACCTCAGTTCGGCATATTCGTCGGATTCGATCAGAGCAAGCATGGCTGCCACCCCGATGCCATTGTCGGCGCCAAGCGTCGTGCCCGTTGCCATCACCCGACCGTCCACGATGCGCAGCGAAAGCGAGTCCTTCGTAAAATCGAAGACCACATCGTCGTTCTTTTGTGGAACCATATCATAATGGGCCTGCAGGCAAAGCTTGGGAGCTTCACCGGTTCGAACCAGGATGTTGCCGGCTTCGTCAACCTGCGTTTCGAATCCTTTAGATTGTGCGGCTTCGACAATGTAGTTACGCAAGGCATCAAGGCAACCACTGGGATGTGGTAACTGAGTGATGTTGAAAAATTGCCTCCAGAGGGCTTTCGGTTCAAGGTTAGCGAGCTTATTCATTTAGGTCTGTTTATTCTTTTTGATTGCAACCGCTACGAAAGCATAGAGTCCCATCAAGAGGACAAAAGCCTGTTCGAGAATCCATGCCACGACGGCGAATATGATGGCGTGCTGATTGTCGATGCCATATTGCAGGAGCGCAAAGATGACCATGGCCTGCCACGCTCCCAGACCGCCCTGGATGGGCAGCAGTTGCGACATGGTTCCCATGACGAACACGGTCAGGCAGGCAAGCAGTCCAAGATGGCTGGTGAAGTCGAAGAAGTAGAACTGGGTCAGGGTGTTGAGGAAATAGAGGAACCAGATGAGTGCCGACCAGAAGACGTAGCTCCAGACGTTGGGAAGGTCCTTCAACGAGAGGAAGCCGTGCCACATGTTCTTACCGATGCTGACCAGCGACTGGTAGAAACTCATCTTCCTGAGCTTGGGACGAAAGACACGGGCCAGGACAAAAAGTGTCACCAGAACGACCAGCACCCAAGCCCAAGTCGGCATGACGGCGTTCGTCGCAGGTCTCACTTCGCCCCCTGCGGCAGCGATGGCTTCGGCCTTGCTCTCGTCGTCGAAGAAGAACTTGACGAGCACCCGGCCTTCGAGCACAAGGGCAAGGAGGATGAGGAACGAGCTGCACAAAATGTCGCAAAGGCGCTCGGAAAGGATGGTTCCTGCTATGGTTGAGAAGGGCTTTCGGTTGTTCTGGGCGATATAGTTGCAACGCCAGAACTCGCCAAGACGCGGGAACACCAGGTTCATGCCGTAGTTTCCAAAGAAAGAGATGCTCATCTCGTGGAGCGACGGATTGACACCGACCGTACGCAGCTGCTGGCGCCAACGGATGCCGCGAACCACATTCGCCAACAGCGCGAAGGCCCAGGAGATGACTACCCATGTCCAATTGATACCGCTTTTCACCGTGTCGATAAGCAACTGCATATCGACCTTCTGGAGAATGAACCAGACGATACCGATACCAAAGGCCAGGGGGAGCAGGACTTTGATTAGTTTTTGTATCCTTCTCATTTATTCAGAATTACTCTTCGCTGCCTTCAGACTGAACTCGTGATAGGCCGACATGACCGTGTTGACATAATTGATGGTGAACGCGCCATTGAACTTGCCCTGCTTGACCACCGACATGCGGTAGTATTGCGGATCGGACTTGAGGCGAAGGCAATGCTCCACGCTGTTCGGCCAGACGTTGGGGTCGTAGCCTAATGTTTCGGCCAGACGGATGGCGTCATAGACGTGGGCGAGTCCGCAGTTGTAGCCAGCCAGCGAGAATGACAGCAGGTCTTCGTCCGACACGCCGGGAACACGTTTACGAACACTCTTGATGATACGTGTCAGGAGCTGACAGGCTATATCGACATTCAGTTCGGGATCAAGAACTTCCGATGGCTCATGGCCGAAGATTCTGGCTGTGGAAGGCATGAGCTGCATCAGACCCAGAGGACCCTTGGTCGAGATGACTGAGGCGTTGAAGCGGCTCTCGGTATGCGCGATGCCGGCGAGGAGGCACCAATCGAGGCCATACTCCTTGCCCTTCTGCTTGAAGATGTCGTCGTAGGGCGAGATGGCTCCGTCCTTCATCCGGTAGTAGTGGATCTTCTTCGTGCGGCTACGCTTCTGTTCGGTGACGCGCTTGATGGAAACGGTATAGTGCGGCGTGGTGTTGTCGAATAGCTCGGAAGAGATGCTGTCGATCTTGTGCTTCAAGGTATCGGCAACGTTGGTGACCATCCATGCCAGCGAATCGATGCTGTTGGGCAGGGTGTCGGAAACAACCAGCGACGGATAGTAGTCGCGCATCAGACGGGCGACATTGCAACGCAGCATCACGGCATCGGTAAGGCCCACAATCATCGAATCGGTGAGCAGTTCGGTATTCAGACTGTCGGTAGCGATGGTATCGATCACGTAGGGACGGAAATCGTACAATTTGCGGATCGAGCGGTTTTGATAGACGTTCCACTGGTGCGAATCCTTGATTAGCGACAGCTTGTATTTCGGCAGTTCGGCCAGAGCGCTATCGGTCAGCAGGGAGTCCTTGTAAAGATCGGTCTTCAGCTTGCGGGACGAAGCGATGCATTGTCCGTCGGCCCAACGGGGACCTGTGGCACGAAGGAACCAGTAGTTTTCCTTCACACTATAGGCCGTAGGCCAGATGGCCAAATCGGCAGCACCCCAGAAGAGGCTGTCGGCGATAGCATCTTCGCTCTTCACAAAGATGATTTTGAGTTTCAGTCCCAGCGCCTCGGCCACGGCCTTGGCATTGTCGTATTCGTTTCCGTACCAGCGTCCTCTGTATTCGAAGGCGGTGAAGCTGGTCTGCAGCGTCACAGCGTTCAACGTGTCCGAAGCCACAATCTCCGACCAGGTTCGCGGCTTGGGGGCTCGTTCGGTCTCGATGACCTCAACACGTTCGTTAATCTTGATAAACAGGAGGCATACGAGCGCAAAGACGCCAATCACAACCATTGTCAGCATGCGATTGTACCACTTTGTTTCCGACTGGGAACGGCTATTGTCCTTCTGTTCGCTCACGGCCTATTTACGGATTAAGAGATGCTGGATAAATTCTTTCAGAACATTGATGGCTACCGAATTCGAGCCGCCCTGTGGAACAATCAGGTCGGCATACGCCTTGGTAGGCTCAATATGGAGGTTGTGCATGGGCTTGATGATGGTCTGATAGCGATTGATGAGGTCCTCGATTGTGCGTCCACGTTCGACGACATCGCGACGCAAGACACGGATAAGGCGCTCGTCGCTGTCGGCATCGACAAAGACCTTCATGTCGAGGATAGCGCGAATCGAGGGATCGACAAGGGCCATGATGCCTTCGAGGATGATGACAGGACGTGGTTCGATGCGTACGGTCTTGGAGAGACGAGAACAGGTTGTGTAATCATATACAGGCTCATCGATGGCTCTGCCTTCGCGGAGCAGGGCCAGATGCTTGTAAAGCAATTCCCAATCGAAAGCGCGCGGCTCGTCGAAGTTCTGCGCACGACGTTGTTCCCAAGGAAGGTGCGAACTATCCTTGTAATAACTGTCCTGTGAAACTACCGCTACGCTGCCTTCAGGAAGACTTTCAATAATTTTGCGGACAACAGTCGTCTTTCCAGAACCTGTTCCGCCAGCAATACCAATGATCATGTTATTCGATTTTTGGGGCAAATTTACAAATTTTCTGCGATATCTTGGATATTTTAACCCGAAAAAATGCAAGTTGGTGCTAAAATACTTGTTTTTTTGCCATTTTTTCCCTATTTTTGTGGCGTTAAAACCTTCTTTTTATGCAGATTCTTACACGAAACATCATCAAGGAAATCCGTTCGCTGGAACAGCGGAAGGGTCGTCGCGAGCAGCACGCATGGCTCGCCGAGGGGAATCGGATGGTGGGCGACCTGCTTGCATCCGGGGCCTTTGCCTGTCGCCGGCTTGTTGCCACAGCCCAATGGTGGACCGAACATCCAGCCTTTGCGGATGCGGCCGACGAATGTTTCGAAGTGTCGCACGCCGAGATGCAACGAGTCTCCCTGCTGCAGGCTCCCCAGGTCGTGCTGGCCGTCTTTGCCGATACGCGCCGCAAGGAAACTCTCTCGTCTAATCAGGATTCCCTGTGCCTCCTGCTCGACGAGGTGCAAGACCCCGGTAATCTGGGCACCATCATCCGTACCGCCGACTGGTTTGGCGTGCGCGAAATCTTCTGCGCCCCCGGTACCGCCGATTGCTTTAGCCCGAAAGTCGTTCAGGCCACGATGAGCGCTCTCGCCCGCGTCAACGTGCAGTATTTCGCATCGAAGGACGAAGAATGCGAATGGCTGAGGAAACAACCTGGGCCCATCTATGGCACGTTCCTCGAAGGGGGGAACATCTATCGGACAAAGCTGCAGAAAAAGGGTGTACTCGTCATGGGCAACGAGGGACGAGGAGTATCGCCCGAAGTGGCGGCATTCGTCACCGACAAGCTGCTCATCCCCTCCTTCTCGCCCGACGGCGAACACGTCGAATCGCTCAACGTCAGCGTGGCCACCGCCATCTGCCTAAGCGAGATGAGGAGAAGCTAAAACGAACAATCCCCGCAGCCGAAAGTTGCGGGGATTGATTGTCAATAGCCTGGCCAATGACACTTAATATTCAGATTAATCAGAAGCCGAGGTCACTATATTTCCGGATGCCTTTCCGATAATATTTCCAAAGGATGCTGAACTGCTCCTGCATGAAAGGCTTGGCAGTTCCGAAGCCTACCAGCTCGGAGGCGGTATATTGTTCGGCAATCATCTTCTCTGCCTCGCGATGGGCATCATAGACCGCCTTGCAGTTACGAAATTGGCCGCGACGGAGAAAGTTGGCGGCCGCCATGTTGTCCAGCAACTTGCGTCGGCGGATGAGATGGCGGTACTTGTCAGCGGGCAGGTTCTTCCACATCATGACGATGCTGTTGCGAAAATTGAGCTTCGTCTTGCGCGGATTACCCTGCGGAAGGCTGGCACCTCCCAGGTGGAAGACCCTCGACTGGGGCACACAAGCGATATCGTAGCCCATGCGACGAAGCCGCCAGCACAAGTCGATTTCCTCCATGTGGGCAAAGAAACGGCG
>JAEEUA010000071.1 GCA_016286775.1 Bacteroidales bacterium | reverse complement strand
TCAAAGATTTAACCAAATCAACATTCGCTATGTTAAACATTGATCAATTTATGGCCAATCTGGAGAAAAAGCATCCAGGTGAAAAGGAATTCCTTCAGGCCGTTCGTGAAGTTCTGATTTCAATCAAGGACGTTTATGACCAGCACCCCGAATTCGAGCGTGCATCGCTGCTCGAACGCCTTGTCGAACCCGAACGCATCATCATCTTCCGCGTACCTTGGGTCGATGATCGCGGCAAGACGCAGGTGAACCTCGGTTATCGTGTGCAGTTCAATTCGGCCATCGGTCCATACAAGGGAGGACTCCGCTTCCACGCATCGGTCAACCTCTCGATCCTCAAGTTCCTCGGTTTCGAACAGACGTTCAAGAATTCGCTCACCACACTCCCCATGGGTGGCGGCAAGGGCGGCTCCGACTTCTCGCCCCGCGGCAGGAGCGAAGCCGAAATCATGCGTTTCTGCCAGTCGTTCATGACCGAACTCTATCGCTACGTTGGTCCTGAGATTGACGTTCCCGCTGGCGATATCGGTGTCGGTGCACGCGAAATCGGCTACCTCTTCGGACAATACAAGCGCATCACGCGCGACTTCAGCGGCGTGCTCACGGGCAAAGGTCTCGAATACGGCGGCTCACTGGTTCGTCCGGAGGCTACCGGCTTCGGCGGCCTCTACTTCGTGCACGAGATGCTGCAGGATGCCGGCATCGACATCAAGGGCAAGACCGTCGCCATCTCGGGCTTCGGCAACGTAGCATGGGGTGCAGCCACCAAGGCCACACAACTGGGTGCCAAGGTCATCACCATTTCGGGACCCGATGGATACGTCTATGATCCCGAAGGCATCAGCGGCGCGAAGATCGACTACATGCTCGAACTCCGTGCATCGGGCAACGACATCGTTGCTCCCTATGCCGACGAGTTCCCCGAGGCTACCTTCTATCCCGGCAGGCGACCCTGGGAGCGCAAGTGCGACATCGCCCTTACCTGTGCCACCCAGAACGAACTCAATGGCGACGATGCAGCCCAGCTCATCGCCAACGGCGTACAGTGCGTGGCCGAAATCTCCAACATGGGATGCACCCCCGAAGCCATCGACCTCTTCATCGAAAAGAAGATGCTCTACGCTCCCGGCAAGGCGGTCAATGCAGGTGGCGTAGCCACTTCGGGCCTCGAGATGAGCCAGAATGCTGCACACCTCAGCTGGAGTGCTGCCGACGTCGATAAGCGCCTGCACGAAATCATGCACGGCATCCACGAGCAGTGCATCCGCTACGGCAAACAGCCCGACGGCTACGTCAACTACGTCAAGGGTGCCAATGTCGCCGGCTTCATGAAGGTCGCTCGCGCTATGATGGCACAGGGCGTGGTCTGAATTTCGTTTGATTACTTTGTTTCCAAAACATATAAGGCGCTCTCCAAGGGGGAAGCGCCTTATTTTTTCGTGGCATAAAAATTTGGTGTATGGATTCTAATACATGATGAGTTTTATGAAGGCAGCAAATTTGTCGAGTTTTTTGCCAATAAATTTGCAAGTCTCACAATTATCCTCTATATTTGCAGCGACCTTTTCGAACGATTGAAAACAAATAATATCAATATGAGAAAAAACATATCTTTATCCACTGCGTTTGCAGTTGCAAGCTTCGCTGTGTCCATACTGGCTGGATGTACCTCTAAGCAGGATCAGATTGAGACAATCTACTGCATCACCGAAATCAAGGAAGATGCCTACAAGGACAGCACCGGACTCGTTTCCATCAAGCTGCCCAACACTGTGACCGACATCGGCGCAAGCGCCTTCGAAGGCTGCAACCATCTCACCACAGTCAAACTGCCCAACAGCGTTACATCAATCGGTGAAGCTGCATTCTCGGGGTGCATTCGCCTCAAGTCGCTCAAACTCCCCAACGACGTGACCAGGCTCAGCAAGAAGATCTTCTGGGACTGCACAAGCCTCGCTTCGATTGACCTCCCCGACCATCTGGCCGAGATTGGGGAAGATGCATTCAACGGTTGCACGAGCCTCACGTCAATCAATCTCCCCAACGGCGTGACCGAAATAGGCGATTTTGCTTTCAATGGATGCACGAGCCTCTCTTCCATCAAGCTCCCTGATGGCTTGACCACAATCGGATGGGGTGCCTTCAACGACTGCACCAGTCTCACCTCAATCAAAATCCCGAACAGCGTGACGAAGATTGGTGGATTTGCCTTCAGCGGTTGCTCCAGCCTCACTTCCGTCGAACTCCCCGACAGCTTGATAGAGATTGACCTCAAAGCCTTCGAAGGCTGCACAGCACTCATATCCATCAGGATTCCCAGCACCGTGAACCGAGTCAGGGACAATGCCTTCGACGACTGCATCAGCCTCACCGAAATCCACCTCGAACACCAAAAACCCGACACGATCCTCGGTGACCGCACTTCACTCGACCCCTCAAAAATCACCCTCTTCGTTCCAAGAGGTTCGGAAGAAAGCTATCGGCGCAATCCCGCCTTCAGCCAATTCAAGGAAATCAAGACAGAGAAGTGAATACGTCTTCTCGCGTCGGATAGCTTTCAGCAGCTCATATCATTTTTCACAAACAACCGAACAAAATCGCCACAAATCACCGAACAAAACCGCCACAAATCACCGAACGAAACCGTCACAAATCACCGAAAAGGCGAAAACACGATAATTAATACAACGCTTCAGTTCCAAGGAACGCAATATCACGGAGTGGAAAATCCAATCCGAATAAGGAATTAACTATCTCAATTTACGGCATGACCAATCTTCGCCAGGAATGGTCATGCCGTAATTGTTTAATGACCAATCTGCGCCAGGAATGGTTATGCCTACAATTGCTCCATAACCTATCTATGCTAAGAATGGTCATGCTCCAATCGCGCCATGACCAATCTATGCTAAGAATAGTCATGCTCCAATCGCGCCATGACCAATTTGCGCTAAGAATGGTCATGCTCCAACTGCTCCATGACCAATCTATGCCAAGAAAGGTCATGCTCCAATCGCGCCATAACCAATCTATGCCGGAAAAGGTCATGCCATTAATCGCGCCATGACCGATCTACGCCAAGAATGGTCATGCTATTATTCGCGCCATACCCCATCTTGGCCAAGAATGGTCATACTTTTTTAGGAGAATAACCAATCTTGGCGCAAAAAGGTCATGCTTAGTTTGTAGTAAGACCTCTTGGACTCCCGCTCATCCCTCTTTAAAATGAGATTGTACTAACTGTACGCAAGTAGTGCAATATTGCCGCGAGATTGTACTACTTGTACACGACCAGTACAATCTCACAATGCGTCTTGTATTATCTGTCCACAGGCAGTGCAATCTTGCTGTGAGATTGTACTACTTGTACACGACCAGTACAATCTCACGATGTATCTTGTATTATCTGTCCACAGGCAGTGCAATCTTGCCGCGAGATGGTATCAAGTGTGCACAAGTAGTACCATATTGCGAGAGTTGCTGCACTATCTGTCCGCAGTTAATGCAATATTGCGGCAATCTGGTACTATCTGTGCGCAAGTAATGCAAATGAACAGTGAGCTTTCCTTGCCTTCTCAATAATTGAGAATTATACGCTGCGGAGCCTATCCATAATCCATCCGTCCATCGCGTATATATATAGAACGCGATGGACGGATGGACGATGGACTCCGTTTTTAGGAAGCTATCTTGATTTTTGACTATCGCCAATTGTCTCCTTTTATTTGAACTGCTTTTGTATCTTGTTGTTGCTCAGTTTGAAAATAAATGCCATTTATTTAGCATTGGAATCATTTTTTACCCTTGTTCTTCATTTTTTCCATTAAAAATTTGCAGAATCCAAAATAATCTCCTATCTTTGCCGCATCAATCCGAGGCTTTGCCTTGTGAAGTGATTTTATTGTAAACAAAAGACGCTACAACGTCGTTATCTTCGTTCCAGAAATTCTCGCAAAATTTCAAGCTAAAGAAGATAATGCAACGTATGAAGCGTCCATGGCGGTGAAATGTACAACACCTCCTCCACGTCCGCGATGGGCAGGGAGTTGGTATATGCATATCATCCGGACGTGGGCTTTTCAACGTTGCTTATCCTTTAGCTAGGCAATGCGAGAAGCCTCTGGACGGGTAAGCAACAAGTAGAAAGCTCCCGTCTTTTTTATTAGGAATACCGAGTTCGGAGTTTTGTCGGAATTAAAAATTCGATTTCATGAAAAATAAAGCTGTCGTAGGTCAGATGCGCTCGTGCATTATGACATTCGGGGCGCATGCCGCCGACTTCGGTGGCCAATTTCCCGTTGATGATGTATCCATTTCTCTCGGCTAGACCGCCGTACTCTTTACCTAACTTGATAACGACATCGATGTCAGTGGCTACAGGTGCTGATGCATCGGAACGCTGTTGCAGCCGACCAAGCCGGCATCGTGAATGGACGGATCGTTTTATCGTAAATGATTTATCCTTTAAAATGATTTTATTTCTATGTCAAACAAAAATACAATGATTACTATGAAACCTAAATTTCACTATTCTTTTGTACTTGTTGCCTGCATTTTGTTATGCTGGATTTTGCCGAGCAAAAGCTGGGCTTATGACGTAAATGTTGATGGCATCTATTACAACTTGAACAATCAAGCGAGAACTGCTGAAGTAACCTTGTATATAACAAATGGTTATTCTGGTGATGTTGTTATCCCTTCCACCATTGACTTTGATGGAAGCACATACTGTGTGACCAGCATAGGCGAAGATGCTTTTGCTGGTTGCTCTGGCCTGACCTCGGTGACGTTTTCAAGTAATTTGACCATAATCGGTAACGGGGCATTTCTCAAATGTACTGGTTTGACCTCGATGACAATTCCGGACGGTGTGACCTCCATCGGCAGTTCTGCTTTCGCTGAATGTTCAGGCTTGACTTCGGTGACGATTCCAAACAGTGTAATTAATATTGGCTCTAATGCTTTCAGGTTATGCAGAGGTCTGACTTCAATAACTGTAGAAAGCGAAATGCCAGCAACTATAAACGGATCATTTGGTGGTGTAAATAAGTCTGCATGTATCCTCTATGTTCCTTACGGAAGCAAGACAACATACGAAAATGCGGAAGGTTGGAGAGATTTCCAGAATATTATGGAGCCCAGTGTCCTTGCTACTGGCTCCTGCGGCAACAATGTGACATACACCATCTATTCAGATATGTCGATGGTGATATCGGGAACGGGAGCGATTAAGAATTATAGTTATGGTACACATATTAATAATGATTATTATCAATCTATAAAGAAAGTGATTATAGAAGAAGGTGTGACTAGTATCGGAGCATCTGCTTTCGACTGCTGTAAAGGTCTGGCCTCAGTGGAGATTCCGAACAGTGTGGCTAGCATTGGACAAAGAGCTTTCTACGGTTGTCGAGTACTGACCTCAATAGTCATCCCTAATGGCGTGACTAGTATCGGCAATAATGCTTTCAATTACTGCTATGGTTTGACCTCTGTAGAGATTTCGAACGGTGTGGTCAGTATCGGTGCGGGCGCATTCTCGGAATGCATAGGACTAAACTCAATCGAAATACCGAATAGTGTGACGAGCATCGGAGGCGGAGCTTTCTATTACTGTTCAGGACTGACTTCAATTGAGATTTCAAACAACGTAATCAGTATAGGCAATCAAACTTTCGATCATTGCGAGTCTCTAATCTCGATTGAAATTCCAAATAGCGTGACTAGCATTGGTGAAGGTGCTTTTTATGAATGCAAAAGATTAACTTCTGTAACAATCGGGAACAGTGTGACCAGCATCGGTGAATATGCTTTTCATTCATGTACAGGCTTGACCTCGATCGAGATTCCTAATAGCGTGACGAACATAGGTAGTTGTGCTTTCGCAGACTGCATGGGCCTAACCTCGATAGATATCCCGAATAGCATAAACAGCATTGGAGAAGTAGCTTTCGGCGGTTGCCTAGGACTGACTGCAATAAGTGTTGACTCTAACAACGAGGTTTATGATTCTCGTGATAACTGCAATGCCATTATCGAGACTTCCACTAATACGCTGATTCTTGGCTGTAAGAATACTGTAATCCCGAACAGTGTGACTAGCATCGGCGGTGGTGCTTTCAATGGCTGCTCAGGCCTTTCATCTGTGGAAATTCCGAACAGTATTGCCAGCATCGGAAGCATGGCATTCTCTGGCTGCACAAGCCTGACTTATATCACGGTAGAGGGTGGAACTCCTGCATCAGTTGAATCTAATGCGTTTTATAATGTCAATAAATCCAATTGTACCCTCTATGTTCCAGCAGGCAGCAAGTCTGCTTACGAAAGTGCTTCAGGTTGGAGTGAATTCAAGAATATAGTCGAATTCACATCTGGTCCGGAAGTACTTGCCACAGGTTCCTGTGGCGACAATTTGACCTATACCATCTATGATGATATGAAGATGGTTATTTCTGGAACGGGGGCAATGGATTATTATTTAGGTGATACTCATATCAATAATGACTATTATCAATTAGTTCAGAATTTGATTATTGAAGAAGGAGTGACCAGCATCGGTAGTTCTGCTTTCTCTGGCTGTATTGGCCTGACCTCGGTGACGATACCAAGTAGTGTGACGAACATCGATTGGTATGCATTCTCTGGCTGCACGGGCCTGACCTCTGTGGAGATTCCGAACAGTGTTACTACCATCGGAAACTATGCTTTCTCTGGATGCTCAAGCCTAAGTTCGGTGACGATACCTAACAGTGTGACATTCATTGGTTCTGAAGCTTTTGAAGGTACTGCTTGGTTCAATAATAAACCGGACGGGTTGGTATATGCAGGGAGGCACGCATATAAATACAAAGGGGAGATGCCTCAGGGAACAGGAATTGTAATTGAAGATGGCACGTTAACGATTGTGGGTATGGCATTCTCTGGCTGCACGGGCCTGACCTCTGTGGAGATTCCGAGCAGCGTTACTTCTGTCGGAGAAAATGCTTTTGAAGGCTGCTCGGGCCTGACCTCTGTAGAGATTCCGAACAGTGTGACAGAAATTGGTGCTTGTGCGTTCCAGGGCTGCACAGGTCTGACCTCAATAGAGATTCCGAACAGTGTGTCTGAGATTTGCGATTATGCGTTCTCTGGTTGTACAAGTCTGACCTCGTTGACGATTCCGAATAGTGTGACCTTAATCGGAGAAGAAGCTTTCTCTGGTTGCACAGGCTTGACGTCTATGTCTTTCCCAAATAGCGTTACGAGAATTTGCTTTTGCGCTTTCTCGGGCTGTACTGGTCTGACTAGCTTGACGATTCCTGAAAGTGTGACTGAAATAGGACTTGGAGGTTTTATGGGTTGCACAGGCTTGACCTCAATTGTCGCTAATGGTGAAATACCTGCTCATTTGGGAATGAATTCTAATGGGCAATATGTAATGTATGAAGATGTTTTCAGGAATGTCGATAAAACCAACTGTACACTTTATGTGCCTATTGGTTGCAAATCTGTCTACGAAACTGCTAATGGTTGGAGCGAATTCCAGAACATTGTGGAGCGCAGTATCCTTGCTACTGGTTCCTGTGGTGACAATGTGACCTACACAATCTATTCGGATTTGTCGATGATAATATCTGGTTCGGGAGCCATGACTAACTTTAATGTTGAAATTGGAGGCGAAGAAACCTTAAATCGTGAAAATGAAGAGTATTGGTCAGCTGTCAAGAAGGTCACCATCGAAGAAGGAGTGACCTCCATTGGCGATTATGCTTTTTGTGATTGCGAGTATTTGACATCATTGACAATTCCAAATAGCGTGACATCAATTGGTAATATGGCCTTGTACGGATGCAGAAGCTTGTCATCGATTACTATTCCAGCTGGGGTTAGTATAATCGGAGCAGATGCTTTTTCTGCCGGGTTGAAAAGAATAATCTTAGAAGATAGCTACGAAGAACTGCTCTTTTCACCATCTACTTTAATTATGCAAGATGATGATCCGCTTGAATATGTTTATCTCGGACGTGATATCAGAACAAAAGATTTTGGAGAAGAAAATTCATGGGAAGGTGTGGAGAGCTTTCCTCCTTTCGCATATCATTACAATTTGCACACATTGGAAATCGGTGATATGGTGACCTATCTTGAGGACGAAAGTTTCTCGGGTGATCCCTTAAGATCATTAGTTATAGGTAGAAATGTTCAATCCATAGGAATCCGAGCATTGGACTCAGCTAATGAAGGTGAAATAATGGTCGTTCCAAATAATGTTAAAAGGGTAGGCGATTGTTGCTTGAGTCCTTCAATTTCTGCTCTTGTTCTGGAAAAGGGAGATGATGACCTTGAGATATATTCTGGTTATTATTCCATGGAATTGTCATTTTGTGGGAGCGAATCTCTTATAGATTCCATCTACGTAGGAAGAAATCTTGTTTGCACTTCTGATATTATTTTCAATAAATGCAGGTCAGCTTGCATTGATGCAACATTAATAAGGAAAATAAATGACGAAGAGGAAGAATATGAAGGATATGATGACTCGGAATATTATAATCCTCCTATCTGTGCGACAAATCTATATATTGAAGAAGGTGCCTCTATTGGTAGTTATTATTTTCAGAATTCTCCAGTTGTACATGTTTACATCAAGAATCCATCAGAATTGGGAGATTTTGCATTTTTTAATTCAAGTTTAGAGTCTATAGATTTTGATATCAATGGTCCTGCATCAATAGGTAATAGCGTTTTTTCTGGTTGCAATAAGTTGACTACGTTGACGATACCAGAGGGAGTGACTGAAATTGGTGATTATGCTTTTATGGATTGTTATGGATTGTCTTCTATAACGATACCAAGTTCACTGAAATCTATTGGTGGTTATTCTTTCTATAGGATGGATACAGAAAACGGCGTTTCGCGAAATGTATATATTTCTGATTTGTCTGCTTGGTGTAGTATGGATATTGGTTGGCTTGGAAGCCCTCTTCTTTGGGGTCATCTTATCCATAATGGACAAGAAATCACGAATCTTGTTGTTCCCAATGACGTGCAGTCTATAGGTATTGGTGCTTTTGAAGGTTCGTCATTGACCTCCGTAATTATTCCATTCGGCGTAGTCTTAATAGGAGATCGAGCTTTCAATTTTTGCTCAGATTTGGCCACCGTGACATTCCCGAATAGTTTGACCCGCATCGGCGAAGAAGCTTTTAGATATTGCATAGTACTGACATCGGTGGAAATTCCTAACAGCGTAATTGAAATCGGTCGTTCTGCTTTTTCTTTCAGTGGACTAACTTCATTAATAATACCGAACAGCGTTTCTGCCATCGAAAGTGAAGCTTTCTCTGGCTGCAATGGTCTTACCTCAGTGTCCGTTGATTGGACTGTTCCTTTGGCAATAGATAATTTCACTTTTAATGAAGTTGATAAAACCAATTGCACGCTCTATGTCCCGGCTGGAAGCAAGACCGCTTATGAGAACGCTGAGGGTTGGAACGAGTTCGAGAACATCGTAGAGATTGGCGAAGAGCCCGACACCGACATCTCCGAATACGATAATATAGTTTATATCGAAGGTGCTGAGGCTTTAGTCGGCCAGCAGATCCGTCTCTCGCTGAAGATGAACAACACGATTGCCTCTACAGGTTTCCAATGTGACGTTTATCTCCCCGAAGGAGTGACGGCAGCGCAGGATGAGGACGGCTTCTATTTGATGGACATCAGCGAGGAACGCACAACTTCCAAAAAGACCGACTTCTCGAGCAGTGTGCTGCAGCCTGACGGCGGTCTGCGCTTCATGTGCAGTTCTACAAAGAGCTACACGTTCAGCGGCAATGAGGGCGAGGTGGCTTACCTGATGGTTGATATCGATCCGAACATGGAGGAAGGAACCTATCCGCTCATTCTTAGGAATATAGAGATATCGGATGCCAATTCCAACCCCTATCGCGTCAGCTACGTGAAGACCACGCTGACAGTAAATACTTATACCCTTGGTGATGCCAACAACGACGGAAGTATCGGTGTAAGCGACTTCACTGCAATCGCCAACTACATCATGGGTACTCCTCCTGCATCATTTGTCGAGAAGGCAGCAGATGTCAATGTAGATGGTGTGATAAGCGTCAGCGATCTGACAGGTGAGGCAAACATCATCCTTTATGGAACTGTAACACCCAATGCATCACATGCCAAAGCACGAAATGAAGTAACTGCCAAATATGCAAACATTGGTGCAAACGACGTTACCGCAAACTCGGATAAAGAATTCTCCGTAGCAATCACTATCGACGGCAATTACGCATACTCGGGATATCAGTTCGATGTTACTCTGCCCGAAGGAATGATGGTAAAAGATGTCTATGGACAGACGAAGGCCTCTAACGTGTTCATGAGCGGCATGAAAGACGACAACACCCTGCGTGTCCTTTGTGCCTCTACTATGGGAGAGACTACTGAAAGCTCTGTGGTAAACCTGACTCTTGTCGCAGATAGCGAAGGCTCCTACATTATAGACATCGACAATGCCATCATCTCTGCAAATTCCTCTACATACGCCATGAGCAATAGCTCGTTCCTGATCGCTATCGACAACGATGCTACGGGTATAAGTGCCATGAGTGATGAAGCCAGCAGTAATGATGTGGTCTATGACCTTACGGGTAGGAAACTGATGAGTAATGGCAACAAGTCAAGTCTGCAGAAAGGCATCTATATAATCAATGGCCATAAAATAACAAAATAAAAACAAGTTATGTTTAAAAAACTATTTCTATCAACTTTGTGTCTCAGCCTTGGACTATCAGCCAAGGCTGAGAACACCGATGTCTCACAGTTTGAGAACGTCGTGTTTCCCGTATCAACTACTGGCGAAGCCGGTACAAATGTGACAGTTTCCGTGGAGATGAACAACACGGTCGATGCGACAGGATTCCAGTTTGATATCGTCCTGCCGGAAGGTATTACAGTTGCTACCGATGAGGATGGCTTCTATCTCATCGAACTCAGCGAAGAACGCACGACTTCGAATAAGACCAACTACTTCGATAGTGCTCTTCAGCCCGACGGGTCTGTCCGTGTGATGTGCAGCTCTACGAAGAGCTATACTTTCGAAGGTACTTCTGGAGAAGTATGTACCATAGAACTTATTATTGGAGAAGAAGTGGCCGATGGTGACTATCCGATTATCTTCAAGAATATAGAAATCAGTGACACTGGGTCCAATGCTCATAGATTGTCACAGGTAGAGGCTACACTGACAGTTGTTAATGTCAATTACGATGAAGGCTATGCAGTGAAGGTGCTACCATTCGCTTTGAATGAAGAATATGTAGATATTCCTATCCTGATGGATAATGAGACTGATATCAAGTCGTTCGCTTTTGACTTACAGATTCCTGCCTCTTTTGTAAGTCAAGAAATGTTTGAAGAATTTGTATATTCTATCTCTGGTTTTAATACAATAGCGGCCTCGCCGAATTCTGATGGAACTATTCATGTGTCAGCAGAACGAAGAAGACAAAATAAGGTTGCTGCAGGAAAAAAGACTGAGATAGCTAACCTCACACTTTATTACGAAGACAATATTGTTCCTGTCGGCATTTATCCCATCTCCGTCAAGAACATCCTTTTAACCGATGTGGACGACAACGCCTATCTGGCCGCTCCCTACACCACTGAGGTTTTTGTGGGTGATGCACCAAAGGCGACTGTTACAGATGGTGTTGCCGCTTTCCACGGTGACTATGGTGAAACAGAAGGATTCGAGTTGCTGGAAGCTTCACTTCCTGAAGGCGCAACCATCGACTTGACCGAGGTTAGTGATTTGGCCGAAGAACCTACTGAATTGCGCACCGACAACGTGATTGTGACGGCCGAGACAATCAGCTATGGTCGCACGATGACAACCGAATGGGGAACGCTCTGCCTGCCTTTCGCCGTGGAATCGGCCGAAGGCTTCCAACTCTACAAGTTGACTGAAGTTGGCGAAACTGCCATGTCTTTCGACAAGGTGGATTCTGCCGAGCCCAACACCCCGCTTGTCTTCAAGGTTTCCGGCGACGGTTTTGTCGTAAATGCCGCCAACGATGGTTTCGTTCCAGGCTTCGCCGCTGAGACGCCCACTATTGTCGCCGACGCGATTGAGAACTGGCTATGGAAAGGCTCGTACATCACTGAGACAATAGACGTGAGCAGCATGCAGGCATACGCATTGATGTATGATGAGTTCCATCGAATCACCAAGACCCTTACTGTAAAGGCTTTCCGTGGTTGGCTCCAGAATAATGGTGCCCCAAGGAATGCTGCCCTTCGAATCAGCGATGATACAAACGGCATTGAATTTGTTGAGCAGGAAGATGGTTCTGTCAAACTGTTCTTCGACATCCAGGGCCGTCAGCTGAAGGATGGAGTGCGTTCGCAGATGTTCATCGAGAACGGCCAGAAGAAGGTCAACAGGGAATGAGATCGAAGAAAGGATTTTGGATATGAAGTCCGAAAAAAAATGAAATAAAAATCAGAAAACAATGAAAAAGACCTATACAAAGCCTGAATTCGATGTCGTAGTGTTCAATCATTTGAACATCATTGCTACCTCTGAGATTCCGATCAGCGAAGACATAGAGCATGGAGTTACATATTCTCCACGTCACAATGTCATTTGGGAAGAATAGTCATTTCATTCCGGCATCTTCGAGGAATCTCTACGTCCCTTGCCCTTGAACAGGAAATAGAAGCACGATCCGATAGCCAGGAGGACGATGAGCAGCGAAAGGTAGAGCGCCCAACTGTTCTTGCCGCTCGAAGTAGCCCGTATCGTATAGTTAGGGGCCAGGAGTCGCATGCCATTCAACCGGTAATGCAGTTCCCCGTCGCGAAAGACACCGTCGCCGCACTTCAAGACTTCGATGATGCCCCCCGGCATGGTCAGCTGATAATCGACATCGAGCATCACCAGCGACACATAGACATTCTGGCGTTGCTCCCATGCTTCGGATATCACAGAGTCTTCTTTCAGCGCTTGATTGTATGCTTCTGTTTTGAAATTCTCTGCGAGTAGTTTCTCGGGGTCAAAATTCAAGACATCGGTTGACATCTTATCCGCTCTATCAATCAATTCAGACTTGCTCGCAAGGAACTCCTCCTTGCTGACAGGAGTCTTGGTGATGCCGTCATAATGCTCGGCAAGCACATCCATAAGGTCATTGAGAATGTTGGCATTGACAAAGTGCATGTAAGCATCCTCCATCGAATCCAAATAGTCCTTCATCTCCAGACCGCTATATCCCTTCATGACATCGGGTGTGCCCGTCAGCCAAAAGTCAGCCATGTCTTTCTCCATATAATTGGTCAAGGGAATAGCGAATGTGGGAGCGATGCTTTCGAAAGTCTCGGTGAACACGTAGTCGGTATAGAACCAGCGGAACTGCTTTTCGAGCTTAGCCTTCGACCGGACCTGCCGACCTGCCACCTGCAGAGGCATGGCCTCGGCCATCTCATCGGGCGACGAGAAGTCGCGGTAGGCCTTGACCCGAAACGTATCCTGCACCTCGCAGGTCCAGCCTTTTTCGCCCAACATGCCCAGGACATTGGATTCCCGGATGGACTGGTCAGCCAAAGCCGCGGAGTCGGCCTTGAAGCAAATCTCGCGCCGACAGGTGCCATCAGCACGGATGATGGTATTCATGTCGATATGTCCGCTCTCACAAGCCGTCAGTGCGGTGAGCAGCAGGGTGGAAAGAAGAAAACAGTTTCTCATATTGTGATAATTTAAAATGTGATATTTCTCTTGATGTCAGAAAAGTTAGTTCTTGAACGCTTCATCTCGACGAACTGGCGCAGGGCCTCTCGCGGCGGAAGGTTGTCGAGCGTCGGCGAATAATCCGACTGGAACGGTTGCAGGCTTTGACCGTAGTCAACATCTTCCGGTCGCTGGACGAAGGCGTGGCTTTGGCTATAGAACAGAATCAGGAGGCCAACGGCTGCAACCGACGATATCCATCGCACTGCCCGCAGGATCGGCGATTCCTGCGGGCTTATTTGTGCAGGCAGATTAGCCAGGATGCTTTCGGTCAGTGCATCGGCATCGCTCAGCAGGGGTTGCTGCGAAGCCAGACGTCGGGTGATTTCATCCATCTTTTCCATATCCGAATTGCTTTAATTGTTCGCGTATTGTTTTTCGTGCAACATAAAGGTTGCTTTTGATCCTGGCGGCATCCAGTCCCGTGATCTGCGCCACTTCCTCCGTATCGAGATTTTCGAGATGAACCAGCGTAAAGACGATACGTTGTCTGGGGCTCAGTCGGCTTACCAGCGTCCGGATGACCGAGAGAAGTTCGTGGTTCTCCAACTCCTTTTCCGTATCGCTATCCGAAACGTATTGGGAGAAATAATCTTCGTCTTCGGTCAACGGTTCGATGGGGGCCTTGCTCTTCAATCGGTCGAAACAGAGCCGGATGGCGATGGTGTAGATCCAGTTCCGCAGATTTTGTCGGGGGTTGTAGGATGCGAAGTGGACCCACACCCGGATCATCGTCTCCTGCACCACGTCCTTCGCCTCCTCTTCGTCGCATAACGAGCGAAAAGCCAGGGTGAAGACCATCTGCTGATAGGTCTGCACCACTCTCCGGAAGGCGGCCTGGTCGCCGCTTCGGCAGCGCTCGATTATGTCATTGTTTATGATGTCCATGCTGAATCATCCATCTTGCTCTCATCCAATATACGACGGACAAGCGCAAAAGTCGAAAAAAACTTTTTCATCTTTTCAAGATTTCAGGGCAAAGATAGGATGTTTTCTTCAAACCACCAACTTTATTTAGACCTTTGCGTGCTATTTTTGCTTACTTATCGTTAATTTTCATAATAAATACTTGCAAATGTCAAGAATTCTTACGAACTTTGCCGCGATATCGTATGGAAAAACATCGTAATCACTATGCAATCACGACCGACTCCTCTCCTCACCTATTTTTGCAAGATGTTCTGCCTGGGCATCCTGCTTTGGACGGCATGCGGTTGCACGAGGCAGAAAAGCGAGATACCCAACCCTCAGAATGCGATGTATTACTGGCGACAAGAACTGAAACTCAACGATGCAGAGCGCTCTTTCATCAATCGTCAGAAGGTCGGAAAGGTATATCTGCACCTCTTTGATGTAGTGAGAAGAAACGGAGAACTTGTCCCGTCCACCACCTTGACGTTTACGGATACTTTGCCTGCCCAGATAGAGGTGATTCCCACTGTCTTCCTGGCAGTCAATGTGATGAACGATACCACTGGCCTGTCGGCGCTGCCCGGGCTCGTTGCACAACGTGTTCGGCAGATGATGGAGCAGAATGGCTTGGCAAAGCCTACCGAACTGCAAATTGACTTCGACTGGACACGGCGTAACCAGGAACGCTATTTCAACTTCCTAAACGAACTACGCAAAGCTTTCGAGTCAGAAGGTGGCTCGAAACTATCGGCCACCATCCGTCTGCATCAACTTGGCATGGAAGCACCGCCCGTCGATTACGGGACATTGATGGTTTATAATGTAGGCAAACTGACCGACTTCGACGAGGAGTGCAGCATTCTCACCAAACGAGGTATCGAGCCCTACCTGCGCTACTTGCCGCGCTACAGTCTGCCTCTATGTGCGGCATTGCCTGTATATAGTTGGAACCTACTCTTCCACGACAAGAAGTTGACCTGCATCCTGCGCGGCGTAGATATCGGCGATACCACCCGATTCAAGCCCATCGACGAGAGCCACTTCCTGTCGGTCGATTACCAACCCATCCCACCCACGGGTGTGGCTATGCGTGGCGAAGGACGCATCTTCCCGGGTGACATTGTGCGACATGAGTTTGTGCCTGCCGATGTCCTGATGGACGTGCGCAACACGCTTACTGACCTTCGTCCCGAAATATGTGACCAAGTCATCCTCTATCACCTCGATGAAAACCAGTTAAAACAATACAGCAATGAAACTCTTCAAAAGTTATTTTCTGGCCATTAGCCTCTTCCTGCTGACCTCCTCGGCCAGTCTGGCTTGCGGATGGGACGGCGACGATCCTTCGTATTACAACCTGTTCCATTGCACGCAGGAATTGCCCAACCTTGCCGATCAGCACACCAACGAATCCGCCCAATTCTGGGCGAGATATGCCGGTCTGCCCGCCGACGATGCTCTCAACAGTGCTGTGCGCTATCTCCGTATGGACGATTTCG
>JAEEUA010000070.1 GCA_016286775.1 Bacteroidales bacterium | reverse complement strand
TCCTCATTGAATAATAAATGAGAATCAAGCGCATATATACGTTCATGCTGCAGACTTTTCTGCCGCTCTTCCTCATGACGTTCTTCATCTGCCTCTTCATCGTGTTGATGCAGTTCCTGTGGCGTTATGTGGGGGATCTGGTCGGCAAAGGACTGGGCATCGACGTGCTTGCGCAACTCTTCTTCTACGCCTCCCTCACCTTTGTGCCGATGGCATTGCCCCTGGGCATCCTGCTGGCATCCCTGATGACGTTTGGCAACCTCGGCGAAAGCCTTGAACTCCTGGCAATGAAAGCCTCAGGCATTTCGTTGCTCAATATCATGAAGCCCCTGACGGCATTTATGGTTGTTCTGGCTGTCGCCACCTTCTTCTTCCAGGATCGTGTGCTCCCGTTGGCCAATACGAAGATGTACTCCATCCTCATCGGTATCAAGCACACCTCGCCCGAACTCGAGATTCCGGAAGGCGTCTTCTACAAGGAGATCAACAACTACAACATCTATGTCGATCACAAGGACTACGACACGGGCATCCTCCATGGAGTAACCATCTACATCTTTGATGGCTCTAACATCGAAGACGCGACGGTTACCGTTGCCGACAGCGCCAAGATCGCCATGGCCGAGACGGGCAAGCACCTCAAGCTGACTCTTTGGCACGGACAGCAGGTGGGCACGTTCCGTCAAGGGACGGGCAGCAGCTACCAGCAACAGCAGAAGCACCCCAAGTATCGTCGCGAGTCATTCAGCGAAAAGGTGGCCTATATCCCCTACGACAACGGCTTTGACACCGATGAAGAGTCCATCTCTGACCGTCATGTCGGCAAGAATCTCGCCCAGCTGTCGCATTCGGTCGATTCCCTCAACCAGCGCATCGACTCCATCAATTACGGGTATGGCAAGAAACTGGTCAGCAGCATCTATTTCACCAGTGTTCGACAGCAGGTGCGCGACGACTCCCTATACTTCGTCGAAAAGACCGAGAAGCCACAGAAGATGGTAATTGACCTGGATAGCATCTATGCGTCGCTGACCCCCGAACAGATGGAGAAACTGACCGAAAAGGCAACAAGCCGTGCGAGGAACGTCATCCAGACCTTTGCCATCCAGCGCGAGATGCAGACATTCGAACAGAAGAACGTCAACTATCACGCTATCGAGATGCACCGCAAGTTCACCCTATCGGTGGCATGCCTGCTGTTCTTCTTCATTGGAGCGCCCCTCGGAGCCATTATCCGCAAGGGAGGCATGGGCATCCCGATCATCACGGGTGTCATCTTCTTCATCTTCTACTACATCATCGACAACACCGGCTACAAGGCAGCCAAGAATGGTGCGATGCAACCCTGGTTCGGCACCTGGCTTTCATCCATGGTCCTTGCCCCTATCGGCATCTGGCTGACCTGGCGCGCTGTCAATGATTCCCCGCTCTTCGACTGGGACACCTACAAGATCCGCTTTACCAAGCTCATGCGCAAAGTGATGCGCCGCAGCCGCCCTGTGCTCGAATTTGCCAAGAAGCATCGCGAGCAGCGCAGCCAGCACAGCGCATTCTTCGGTCGGAGGTTCCGCAAAAGACATAATCCGTCAAATCCATTCTCATGAACCGTTATTTCGCAATCCTGTTTGCCACAATTATAGCCATCCTATCAGGCAGAACGATGGCGCAACAGACATCCGAGCAGCTTGGCCGGGGATTTCATGTGGTCACAACGTCCAGTGGCAACCTGCTGACGTGGCGAACCCTCCCCACCGATATGCAGGAAAACGTCAGCTTCGAAATCGCGGTCTTCTCCAGCGACGGAACCGACGAGACTTGGCCCATCGAAACAGGAGCTCCTTCCTGCTATCTTGACAAGGAGAAGCATGAGGCTTACCAGCTGAAGGTTTTCAAGTATGGAGTCCTTCAGGAGAATCTCACCAGTTCCAGAACTGTTCCCGAGAAATCGCTTCGTCAGGTGAAGCTCAATCGCCCCGAGGGCGGCAGCACAGCAAGCGGCAGCTTTACCTATAGCCCCAACGACTGCTCGGTGGGCGATGTCGATGGCGACGGCGAGTACGAGATCATTGTCAAATGGGATCCATCCAATTCGAAGGACAACTCCCAAACGGGTTATACCGGCAATACCCTCTTTGACTGCTACGAGATTGTGGGCGACGAGGTCGGCAAACAGCTCTGGCGAATCGATATGGGCGTCAACATCCGTGCAGGTGCCCATTACACGACGTTTCTGGTCTATGATATGGACGGCGACGGAAAGGCAGAATTCATTGTCAAGACCGCGCCTGGCACCAAGGATGCCACGGGTGCCTACGTCAGTGAAGCTGGTGCGGACAGCAGCATAACCGGCATCACCTCCAACGAGAAGGACTTCCGCAACAGCAACGGACACGTCATCGAAGGCGAAGAGTTCCTAACCATCTTCAGTGCCGAGACCGGTCGTGCCCTACAGACCATCTGGTACAACCCTAACCGTGGCATGGAGACTGGCAAGGCCAGTGCCTACGGAACATGGGAAACCATCATGGGCAAGAAAACCAATTACAATCGAGGTGAACGCTACAATGCCTGTGTCGCCTATCTCGACGGGGTGGACCATCTTCCATCCATCATCATGCAACGCGGCTATTACACACAAGCCTATTTCTGGGCAGTCGATTGGGACGGCATCAACCTCACCACACGATGGCTGCATCGTGGCCAGACGGCATCAACATGGGACGTGGTCGATGCCAGCGGTACAGTCCTCGCATCGGGGACCGGCAAGTCCTCCTATGGCCAGGGTGTACACGGCATCTCAGTCGGTGACGTCGATGATGATGGCTTCGATGAGATTGTCATGGGTTCGGCCACCATCGACCACGACGGCCGGCTTCTATGCTCCACAGGCTTTGGCCATGGCGATGCCATCCATCTGGGCAAGCTTATCCCCCAACGTCCCGGTCTGCAGATCTATATGCCCCATGAAGAGGCTGCGGCTGACTATGGCGACGACCTGCACGATGCAGCGACCGGCGAAATCCTCTATCGTGGCTACACCAGCAAAGACAATGGTCGTGGTTTGGCCTGCGATATGTTCTATAAGTTCAATTCCTCTACCGGTCTCGACCGTTATGCCGGTTGGGAATTCTGGAGTGGAGCTGTCAGTGCCCCGGTCAATGCAGTGACCATGACCGAAGTGGGCACAAAGCCCGATACCAATTTCCGCATCTATTGGGACGGCGATCTCTACGACGAATCCTTTGACGGGCAGTTCAGCAGCAGCACCAATACATGCAATCCTCGCATCATCTCATGGAACGGCAACTCGACCACCACGACAAAGCTGAGCTCCTATGGCGGCAATCCGCAGTCGTGCAACTACACCAAGGCTACACCCTGCCTGACAGCTGACATCTGGGGCGACTGGCGCGAAGAAATCATCATGTGGGATACATCCGACTATGCGACCCTCGACATCTACAGCACGGTGACCACGACCCCATATCCCGCCCCCTGTCTCATGACCGACCACCTCTATCGTATGGGCATCGTATGGCAGAATGCCAGCTACAACCAGCCCCCGCATCTGGGCTACTATCTGCCCGATGTCTTCCATTGCACCTACGAGGTCGTAGAGGGACAGCTTGTGGACACGGTCGAAGTCGGGCAGCCCTACAAGCTCGTCATCCGCACCAGACTGGTAGAGGACTGCTCGGTCAACAACGACCTTCCCGAAGGTATTTCGTGGAGCTGGGACGCCGACGCTCAGACCCTTATCGTCAGTGGCACCCCGACCAAATCCGGGACCACATCCCGCGCTTTCACCCTTGCCGGCAAGTACAACAGCTGCAAGGCTTCGGTTCGCTTTGTCATCCGAGAGGCTTCCGCAATCGATCAGGTGAAGGCAGATCCGGCTGCAGCACAAACCGGATACGACCTGTTGGGCCGTCCAGTCAAGCGGGCTTCCAGTGGCATTCAGATACAAAATGGACAAAAAATCTCAAGATAATAATATAAAAAGAAACTAAAGCAACAAGGTATTTGTATGGAAAATTTATCAGCACGCCTTCGTGCGCTCTCGCCATCGGCAACACTGGCCATGTCACAGAAAAGCCAGGAACTCAAGAGCCAAGGCCTCGACATCATCAACCTGTCGGTCGGCGAACCCGACTTCTTCACACCCGACCACATCAAGGAGGCTGCCAAGAAGGCTGTAGATGACAACTTCTCGTTCTACACCCCGGTACCGGGCTACCAGACACTCCGTGAGGCAATCAGCCGCAAACTGAAGAACGAGAACGGCGTGGATTTCTCTCCGGCACAGATTGTGGTAGGCAATGGTGCCAAACAAGAGATCTGCAACGTCATCCTTTCGATCATCGACAAGGGCGACGAGGTGATTATCCCCACTCCGGCATGGGTGAGCTATTTCGAGATGGTCAAATTGGCCGAGGGTGTCAACGTACCTTTCCTTTGCGGACAGGACCAGGACTTCAAGATCCTCCCCCAGCAGCTCGAGAGCCTCATCACTCCCCGCACCAAGGCGTTTCTCTTCTGCTCCCCCTCCAACCCCACCGGTGCCATCTACACCAGGGAGGAACTGGCAGCCATCGTCAAGGTGCTCGCCAAGTACCCGAATATCATCGTCATAGCCGACGAGATCTACGAGCATATCACCTACTGCGGACAGCCCACCTCCATTGCTTCCTTTGCAGAGCTGAAGGATCGCGTTGTCATCATCAACGGCGTATCGAAGGCCTATGCCATGACCGGCTGGCGCATCGGTTTCTGTGCGGCTCCTGCACCCATTGCCAAAGCGGTCAGCAAGCTGCAGAGCCAATATACCTCGGGATGCTCAAGCATTGCCCAGAAGGCTGCCGAAGCCGCCTATAACGGACCACAGGACTGCGTCGAACAGATGCGTCAGGAGTTTGAGCGTCGCCGCGACCTGATCTTCTCGGCCGTAAAGGACATCCCCGGATTCCGCCTCGACAAGAAGCCTAGCGGTGCATTCTACATCTTCCCTGATGTCAGCGCCCTCTTTGGAAAGCAGAAGCCCGATGGCAGTACCATCGCCAACGCCAACGACGTGGCCATGTATCTGCTGGAGGAAGGTCATGTTGCCGGAGTTTCCGGCGAAGCATTTGGCGACTCTTCATGCATCCGTTTCAGCTACGCCACGTCGCAAGACAAAATTACTGAAGCCATGCGCCGTGTCAAGGAGGCAGTTGCAAAGCTGCGTTCATAAAGACTACTACTCGTTTACACACCTTCAACTCCTTTAATAAACAATGTTCAAAATCACCAAATACGTTTGTCTGGCACTGTGGGGCCTCTTCATCCTCGGTCTTCTGGTCGGGGGAGGTGTACTATGGGCCATTTCCAGCGGGTACATCGGAGAGATGCCATCTATCGAGGAACTGGAAAACCCGCAGAGCAAGTATGCTACCATTGTCTATTCGGCCGATTCCGTCGAACTGGGCCGTTTCAGCCGTGCCAAGGAGAATCGTGTATTCATCAACTACAACGAATTGTCGCCCAACCTGATCAACGCGCTTGTAGCTACCGAAGATGCCCGTTTCCTCGATCATTCCGGCATCGACATCAAGGCACTCTTCCGTGCCGCATTCAAGACCGTCCTGCTCCACCAGCGTTCCGCCGGTGGTGGTTCCACCATCACCCAGCAGCTTGCCAAGCAGGTCTATACCAAGGAGGTGGCCTCGAACATCTGGGAGCGTGCCATGCAGAAGCCAATCGAATGGGTCATCGCCGTCAAGCTCGAGAAGCTTTACACCAAGGAAGAGATCATCAACATGTATCTCAACCATTTCGACTTCTGCTACAACGCAGTCGGCATCCGCTCGGCCGCCCGCATCTATTTTGACAAGCTCCCCTCCGAGCTCGATGTCGAGCAGTCGGCCATGCTTGTCGGCATGCTGCAGAATCCTTCGCTCTACAACCCCATCCGTCGTCCTGAGAAGACCAAGAACCGTCGCGCCATCGTACTCAACCAGATGTACAAGGCCGGCTATCTGACCGAAGCCGAGTACAACGACTATAAGGAGCGTCCGTTGTTGCCTCAGACCGACCGAAACGGCAACTACAAGCTTGCCCACTCGGCCGACCACAAGGAGGGCATGGCTCCCTATCTGCGCGAGTATCTTCGCAAGATCATGCGTGCCAGCAAGCCCGTCCGTTCCCGCTATGCCTCGTGGCAGGACCAGCAGTTCTACGACGATTCACTTGCCTGGGAAACCAATCCTCTCTACGGCTGGTGCAACAAGAACACCAAGCCCGACGGTTCGCACTACGACCTCACAACCGATGGCCTACGCATCTACACCAGCATCAACTCCCACATGCAGCAGTATGCAGAAGAAGCCGTTGTCGAACATCTGCGCGACTACCTGCAGCCTGCCTTCACCAAGGAGAAACAGAACCAGGCCAATGCGCCCTACAGCCGCAAGCTGACCGATGAGGATGTGAAGAACTCCCTGCGCCGTGCCATGCGGCAATCCGAGCGCTACACCACCATGAAGTCTGCCGGCTACTCAAACGAAGAGATTGAGAAGGCTTTCCAGAAGCCCATCGTCATGAAGCTGTTCTCGTGGGAAGGTGAGATTGACACCATCATGAGTCCCTGGGACTCCCTGCGCTGGCAGAAGCAGTTCCTGCGTGCCGGCTTCCTATGCATGGATACCTTGGGCTACGTCAAGGCCTACGTCGGTGGTCCTGACTTCGAATTCTTCCAGTATGATATGGTCACCAATGGCCGACGTCAGGTGGGTTCCACCATCAAACCACTGCTCTATACCCTGGCGATGGAGGAGGGACGCACACCCTGCGACGAGGAACTCAACACCCAGCCTGTGCTCTACGATGCTGTCGGACGTCCCTGGACGCCACGCGATGGCGGCAAGCAGCGCATCGGCGAGATGGTCACCCTGCGCTGGGGTCTGATGCGGTCCAACAACTGGATCTCCGCACGTGTCATGAGCCGCATGACACCCGAACACTTCGTCGATTTCCTCCATTCGGCAGGCATTCGCAATCGTCTCGATCCTGTCCTCTCACTCTGTCTGGGTTCCTGCGACGTCTCTGTCGAAGAGATGGTGACCGCCTATTCGGGCTTCCCCGGACGTGGTATGCGCAGCCAGCCGCTCTACGTCGTCTCGATTTGCGACAACTCCGGCATGGAGCTTGCCCGCTTCACACCCGTCCGCAAGGAAGTGTTCTCGGCCGAAGCCTATTACAAGATGCTGCCCATCCTGCGCGACGTGGTTGACTATGGTACGGGAGCCCGCATCCGCAACCGCTACGGCATCAAGGCGCCCATGGGTGGCAAGACAGGTACGACCAACGACAACTCCGACGGTTGGTTCATGTCGTTCACTCCAGGCCTCATCGGGGGTACCTGGGTAGGTGGCGAAGAACGCACCATCCACTTCGACCGCACGTCCGAAGGACAAGGAGCTTCGATGGCACTCCCCATCTGGGCCATGTTCATCAAGCGTGTGCTCGATGACCCCACCCTTCCCTATTCATCGTCCGATACCTTCTATTATCCTTCGGGCTACGACCCCTGTAGTGCCGATGCGACATTCGAGCACGATGACGTAATACCCGAATCGGACGATAGTTTCCTTTAACCAACTGTCTCCCTAACATTCCAGACAATTCCAGTTAACTCAGTTAACTCCCTTTTTTAATAACATTATTAACCATTAATTAACAATCTGCTCTATGAAAAAGTACTTTGCAGAACTGGTTGGCACCTTCGTGCTTACCCTTCTTGGCTGCGGCACCGCCGTTAGCCTCAACTGTGGCATCGACACTGCTTCTGTTGTCGGCACAGCCCTTGCGTTCGGTCTTGCTGTAGTTGCGATGGCTTACACCATTGGCGGCATCTCCGGTTGCCACATCAACCCTGCCATCACCCTTGGCTGCCTCATCTCCGGTCGTATCTCCGGCAAGGACGCCTGTGGCTATATGGTCTTCCAGGTCATCGGTGCCATCCTCGCTTCCTGCGTACTTTACCTTCTGGTTTCCACCTCTCCTGAGCTCGCACTTGGCACCAAGACCGGTGCTAACGCCTGCGCTGGCACAGTCACCAACGGCCTCATCGCCGAAATCGTGCTGACCTGCCTCTTTGTACTGGTTGTCCTCGGCACCACCGATGCCAAGAAGGGCGCTGGCAACTTTGCCGGCCTCGCCATTGGTCTCTCCCTCGTGCTCATCCACCTCGTTGGCATCCACTACACCGGCACCTCTGTGAACCCCGCACGCTCCATCGGCCCCGCTATCTTCGAAGGTGGCAAGGCTCTCAGCCAGCTCTGGGTATTCATCGTTGGTCCATTCGTAGGTGGCGCCTGCGCTGCTTTCATCTGGAAGCTCATCGGCTCTGACGACAAGTAATAACACCATAACCCTGCCCTGCCACCCATTGTGGCGGGGCATTTCCTTACCTATGAAAAAAGATATCAAGCAAATTGTCCTCACAGGCGGCCCCTGTGCCGGCAAAACAACCGCCCTGGTGCGCATCAACGAGTATTTATCCAACCTCGGCTACAAGGTCTTCATTGTGCCCGAGATTCCCACCATGGTCACTGCATCGGGGTGGAGTTACCTCACCGACAATCACGACTTCTACTACGAAGGTGAGAAGATCATCCTCGAACTCCAGCTGGAGATGGAGGACAAGATGCGTCGCCTGGCCGAGACGTGTACCGAACCTTGTGTCATTGTCTGCGACCGCGGTGCCCTTGATATCTCAGCCTACATCTCGCCCGAGATGTACGACGAACTCTGTGCTGCCTGCCACACCAATGCCGAAGAGCTACGCCACGGCGGACGCTACGATGCCGTACTCCACCTCGTCTCGGCAGCCGATGGTGCTGAGAGTTTCTATACCACGGCCAACAACGCCTCCCGCTACGAAAAGGCCGACGAAGCAGGCCTACGTCTCGCCCGCGAGCTTGACAAGAAGGTTATTCAGGCATGGACCGGCCATCCCCACCATCGTGTCATCGACAACCGCAAGGACTTCGAACAAAAGCTCAATCGCGTGCTCTACGAAATCAACTCGGTCCTTGGCTTGCCACAGGCCATTGTCGAAGAGCGCAAGTACATCGTCGAACTCATCGGCGAACTGCCGACCGACTGTGTCGAGAGCTATATCCAGCAGACCTATCTCTCCAGCGAGCCCGGCACCGAAGTGCGCATCCGTCGCCGCGTTACGGGCAACCACACCGTCAATATCCACACCACACGCCGCCGTATCTCCTCCGACGAGGAAGTCGTCACCGAGCGTCAGGTTTCCAACGCCCTTTATGAGACACTCCTGTTGCAGGCCGATCCCTATCGGCACACCATCAGCAAGCGCCGCAAGAGCTTCATCGCGGGCGGTCAGTTCTTCGAACTCGATGCCTACGAGGCTCCGCACGAGGGCCTGATGATTCTCGAGACCAAGGGCATTGCCTGTCACGACGACCTTCTTCTTCCTCCTTTCCTCCGCATCGTCAAGGATATCACAGGCAACTTCGACTACTACAATTACAATTTGGCTTTACGCAAGTAAGAAAAAAAGCGTCTCTTCATGAGGCGCTTTTTTTCTGTCTGTAGCTGTTCTATTTTTCTCATAGACTTAGCAGGAACTGCTCACCCCACGGCACCAGCAGGTCATGTCCCTCGGGATTGAGATGGGCATGATCCGTAGGATGCTGGAAATAACGTTTGCGAAATTCCGGATTCTCGACCTCGATGCCGCTCGTCGTGGCTGCATTGAGGAAGGGGAAGCCATGCCGCTCACACGCATCCTGAATGGCACGTATCACCAATGGGAAACCCTCACGGGACACGTTCCAGGGCGAGACGACAGCAATCTTGGCGTTCGGATATTTCTGGCGCAGTCCTACATAGAAATCGTCCAGATGCTGCAGGAAGGCCGCAAGCGAATCGGGTCCCATGATGACGAAGTCGGCATCATTATGACCTGCCACGACGAGTACATAGTCTGCATTATCGACCATATCGGCATAACGCACATAAAGTGCCTTGCCGAAGTTGCGGTTCGTGCGGTCGAAGGCGATGGCACCACCGTTGCGGCCATAGTTGTTATAAGTCATTCCATGACGGGCTGCCACCTTGTAGTGCCAGGCATTCTCGTAGGGCTGGCGATGGTTTGCAACATAACTGTCGCCAATGATGTTGATGGTCTTTCCTGCCAACGAGTCCTCCTTGATGGGTTCGATAGTGATTGGTCCGCCGTAGGGATTGAAATCGCACAGCAGGTCATCGCCCTTCCGTATCAAAGGAAGATTCTTACCTTCCTGCACCGCACGATAGCCGAACACCTTTTTCGCAGCCTTGCTCCCGGGCTTGGGCATTCCGCTCATCTTCAAGGTCAGCTTCTCGCTGAAGAGTACAGGGTCCAGATCCAACGAAGGAGTCACGGTGATAATTCCTTTCTTTTTCACCACATCCAGTTTCACGGCATCGCGCTCTGTCACGTATGCCCCCACCTTCGCAAAGGTCTCAGTCCAGATGGTATCGCTCTTGTAGGCCAGTTCGCGGAAAAGGTCCCAAAGGATCCAAGGCTCTTCCCAGCGGTCCCACGCCGTGTAGATGCCATGGCTCATCGTCACGCCCCAGGCGCGTTCATCAATCTGCTGACGGAGCCATTGCTGGATGCTCTCGCGCGTCTGGTGACTGTTAGCTTGGCCTAATCCGAATTGATACTCGCGATTGCAGATCCTTCCCTCCATCGTTGCCGTTCGCACGCGGTCATCCACGGCGTTATACGGGTAGATGAACGTCACGGGGCGCTTGCCCGTCTCCTTTTCGATGGCGGAGTCGTTGCGGGCAATCTCCATGCGCAGCGAATCGTCGCTCAGCGTGGTCAGCTTGGGATGCGACCACGAATGATTGCTCAGTTCATGGCCCGAACGAACCAGAGAGCGGCATTCTTCCCACGTCATGCGTGGCGAATAGTGGTCATCCAGGTCTCCGATGTAATATCCGTTGATGGCGAACGTCGCCTTCAGTGCATAGCGATCCAGATGCGGAGCGATAAGGGTATAATCCTCCTGCACCCCATCGTCGAACGTCAAGCTTACCGCACACGCGCGGTCTCCTTGAAACCGGGCCACACTCACTTCCTGTGCCGATGCGAACATACCTACTGAGAACATAAAATAGAAAGAAAAGATGCGTTTCATATCAATTATTATATATAATATATCGTATCATCAAACAAAAGCCCCGAAGGGGCGTCAAGATTACAGGCGGGGGTGTAAGCCCCCGTATCCAATGCCCACCATTAACCCCGAAGCCCCGAAGGGGCGACAGACCACAGGCGGGGGTGTCAACCCCCGTGCGACAAGACCACAGAGGGGTGTAACCCTCATGCCAAGACCACGGGAACCTAATCACTGAACACATATCTTTCATCATATTTGATGCCATACGCCTCCAAAAACAATTTGTATTCTTCTTGGAAACTACGCTTCTTATGATGTTCTTCTTGCTTTCGTATGTATTCGATTGTCTTATCCATCAGTGACGGACTCACAGAAAAAGCCCCATATCCATCCTGCCATGCAAACAATTTGTAATGAACGTTGAGTTGCTTTATCCATTTACTGCTGCTCGCTTTGATATCTCTCACGAAATCAACTAATGACATGGATTTTGGAAGCGATGTCAGGATATGAACATGGTCTTCAACACCACCGATTTCAAGAGGGATGCCGTTCAAACCTTTGATAATCCCACCGAGATATTGGAATATTTGTGGAAGATCATCTTTATGCATAAGCGAACCCGTTGTTTTCACATGGAAAATCAGATGGACATCTATTTTCACCAATGAACTTGCCATACATAACTATTCTTTCGCCCTTTCAGGGCTTATTTTTTTATTCCTATTTACCGGGGGTTACACCCCCGTCTGTATTCTTTTTGCCCCTTCGGGGCTAAAACGCGGTAATTTATTATCTCTTTATATTTTCACAATGTCGAAAACCACGCTGCAAATATATGAAAAAAAAACTGAATGGCCAAAAAAATCAGCGGAAAAGTGACTTTCCCGCTGATTCCTCCTAAATCCATTCTGCTCTTTTACACTTATTGCTACAATTACACTTTCCTCATATTGTTACAATCGGCTCTTCTCCTCATTTCCTGCACCCGTACCTCGATACTTAGAGCGGGTGGCATTGAAGTTGTACGACAGGGAGATGCCCACCTGCTGCGTGTATTGATACACATCCTGGTCCGTCTTGCCGATGGCGTAGTAGGTGGTGATCTTCGTCCTCGATGTACGGAAGATGTCGTTGGCATAAAGCGTACCCGTCAACCGCCCCTTCCAGAAGGAAGTCTGCAGTCGGGCATTCATCGCGAAGTTGCTGCCGCGATACATGAATCCCCAATGGTTGCTACCGGTATAATTGACTTGTAAAAGCGCTTTGGTGGTGGGACTGACCACAAACCAGCTCATCAGGTCGAAACTGAATTCGGGCTTGTCCAGTTTCTTGGGCGCACCGTACCCTTCGGCATCGAACATCTGCTGATAGTAGTGCAGCGTGACAGTTGGCTGCCAGAATCCCACTTTTGGCGAAGCGACGAGGGTGGCATAGACGCGATCCTGATGGTCGAAGTTGACGGGCTGGAAGATACAAATCTCCTTCTCCTCGTCATATACCCGGCCTATGTGGGTAAAGAGGTCGTTCTCGCGGGTAAAGCCACTGACGAAAGTCAGCCACGAATAGGTCATGTTCAGGTCGATGCTCTGACGCACCGAAGGACGCAGCAGCGGATTGCCGCCCTCATAGAACATACGGCTGTCATAGACGATCATCGAAGTCAGCATATTATAGGGTGGACGGGTAATGCGCTTGCTGTAGCTCAGCTGGGCGCTCCACTTCTCCTTCTGCCACGCCGCCGACAGGTTGGGAAACCAGTCGTTATAGGTGCGGCTGGGCTCTTCTTGCCAGATGCCGAACGAATGGTAATCGGCCGATACGTGCTCATAACGCAAACCTGCATTCAAGCGCCACGGCCCAATCTGCATCTCGTATTCGGCAAAGCCAGCGACATTCCTTTCCATCATTTCGGTATCGGACTCCGGGATAATCTTCTCTTCGTTGAAGTTATGCCCATGGCTCATTGTAGATGTAGCCTCTGATCCGCCACTCAATACGCCTTTCCAGATAGGATAACTCAGCACCAGCTTGCCAGCCAGCATTTTTTTGTCCTCCCAAGTCTGAGTTGTGATGGTGCGGTCGCCCAATTCCTCGCTGAACTCCCGTTGGTCGAGATGGTCCTCCGATGCGCGTCGCAGCATGGTTGCATTCAAGTCAATGCCCAATTTTCCGACCTTTCCCACATAGTAGGTATTCAGTTCCCAGACGGGTTTGTCAAGCTCTTCGTCATACGTTTTCAGAAGGACATCGCCGTAATAGGCCCCGTTCTTCAGATAATGCTGCACCATATCCGACTTATAACCGTTGTCAAGCAGCTTTTGCGACGAGAAACTAATTCCGACCGAATTATCTGAATTGAAGTCATAGCTCACACCAGCCTGATAGCGGAACTGCGTCCAGCTGCTTCGGACGGGCAGATTGGCATCACCCGTGAACTGGTCTTTCTTGATATGCAGTTCCTGAATGAGGTCCTCGTCGATGCTGTAGTGGCCATAGTCTATTGCCGCATTGCCAGAAACCTCCAGCCCGCCCGTGCGATACTTCAAGGTCAGGTCGTCGTAGTTGTTCCACTTGTTGTTGCGCGATGTCTCGCTGTAGGCCTGCACGCCGAATCCGTCGCCCTGTGGCCGGATGGTGCGGATGCGGATCACGGCATTCACCTCGGCATTGTACTGTGCTCCGGGGGCAGTGATGATGTCGATGTGCTTGATGTCATTCGACTTGAGCTGCTTCAACTCCTTGGTGTCGCTCACCTTCTTGTTGTTGATATAGATCTCCGGCTCACCCTTCGACAGGACGGTGAATTCGCCATCACGTCCCTGTACCATCGGCAGCATCGAGAGTAGGTCGTCAGCAGTCCCAACGTCATGCAGGAGCGAGTGCTCCACCTCCACCGTCACGCCGCCCGATGTCATCCTGTATTGCGGCACCGAACCTTTCACGGCCACATTGCCGATGGTGTGCGTCTCGGGTTGCAACGCGATGGTTCCCAGGTCTTCCTGTTCGGTGCGTTGCCAGACGGTCTTGTAGCCGATGTAGGTGATGCGGGTGAGCACATCCTTCCGGTCGATGGGGATGACGAAGAGTCCGCTCTCGTTCGAAACGCCGCCATTGAGCAAGGTGGAGTCCACAGGATTGAGCACAGCGATGTTGGCCAAAGCCAGAGGCTGGTTGTTTTCGTCGGTGATGATGCCCGTGAGGTGACGATTGCTTTTCTGCACACATTCCACATAGATCTCACGTTCTGCCCGATGGACAGTCATCCGGATGGGATAGAAACCGATCATCTGGCGAATAGCCTCGGGCACCGTCTTGCCTTCGATGCGCGTCGTGACGCGGAAGTCCTCCAGGTCGTTGTAGAGGAAGTTGATCGTATAGCTCGACTGCGCGTCGTTCAGTTGGCGCAGGGCTTCGTCGAGCGAAACATCGGTAAACTCACGCGTGATGCGCTGGGCCTGGCTCGTGAAACAAGCGACGAAACAGGCGAGGAAGAAGAGTACGCGTTTCATAGTCTTATTTCACAATCAGTTTGTTATCCTTCAGTTCCACGGTGATGCTCTCGAAGAGGTTCAGGCGGCGCAAAGTAGCATCCAGCGTCTCATTCCGCTTCCAAACGAAATGAAAACGGAGCTGACGGGCTTCATCCCGCTCGAAAACCACCTCCTTGCCATACGCGGCAGCAATCCGCGTCAGCATCTCCTCCAACGTCACATTGTCGAACACGATGGGTTCGAGGGCTGCATCTGCATCCGACTTGTCGGCATCAACCGACGACGAAGCCTTTGTCCCCGTTGCCGCCGATTGTTCCACCTCGGGTTTCGGGTCGGCACCATCAATCATCCTCACCACGTGAATGGCAGCAAAGGCCACACCTGCCATCAGAAGAATGCCGACGATGCCGGCCGCTGCCTTCTTGGGTAGTATCGACAGCAACCTTCGTCCGGTCGGGACGGTTGGTTCCTGCATCTCTTCGCTCGTCTGCGAAGCCATTTCGGCAGCATGTTCTCCAACAAACTTCTGCCATTCCGAGTCAATGTCAACGGCTTCCTCATTCACCTCCTGTTTCATCAGGGCACGTTTCGTCTGCGCCAGCTGCTCCATGAGCTCAGCCAGCTCCGGATCATTCGCGAGCATCTGCTTCAGCTGCTCATCCGAATATTTCTCGGGGTGCTCCTGCATCGAGAGCAGGAGATCAATCTTGTCCTTTTTCATACTATTTATCGTTTTACTTGTTTATGCTAAAATACTCCTTGATGCGTTGCACCGATTGCGACAGGTGGTTATAGACCGTAGCTGTGCTCACGCCCACCTCCTGGGCGACTTCCTCATAGGTCATCTCCCGCAAGAAACGCAATCGCAGGATTCGCTGGCTCAGGGGAGGCAGTTCCCGTTCGATGTACTGCATCAGTCGGTCCAGCCGCTCGTCCTCGCTTCGGGCAACGATGTGGCGTTGCTTCATCTCCTGCAACAACAGTTTCTCCACCTGTTCGCGCACCGACTTGTGGCTGAGCACATCCAGGCAGCGATTGCGTACCGCCATCATCAGGTAGCTCTCCATCTTGTCGGGCTGCACCGAGGGGGTGGCATGCAGCAGACGGACGAACACGTCGCTCACCACGTCCTTGCTTTCGTCCGCATCGTAGAGTATCGTCCTTGCCAGGCGATACATCGCAGCGTAATGCTGACGGAATAAGGTCTCTATTTCTTTCTTTCTCATAAAGTCTTTTTACTTCAAAGACGTTTCAGCGAACCGAAAAACCAAGCAAAACGATTATTTTTGTGGACAAATATAGTTAATTTTTGTTAGAATGATAAAAATTGCGTTGTTTTTTCCTCTATAAAGCCGATTTTTCCCCGAAAACTTGCCAAATTGTTTTTTTCTCCCTATTTTTGCACTATTATTGAGAAGGATTCCAAGGGACAATGGTTTACCACAACCCCATCGACAAAACGAAGGTATCGTCCCTTAAAAATCCCTTCATATCCCTAAGTATCCCTTCATATCCCTAAAGCAAAAATGTC
>JAEEUA010000293.1 GCA_016286775.1 Bacteroidales bacterium | reverse complement strand
CGACATGAGCGACTTCTGCCTCTATGGAGGACTCTATCGCCCCGTTCATCTGGTGTATCTGCCCGAGCGCTACATCAGCGATGTTCGCATCGATGTGGAGGGCAACAGGGTAAGTGTGAAAACTTCGCCGTCAGATATCGGGGACGTCAGTTGCAGCATCATGTCTCCCGATGGAAAGACGGTCTATGAAGGCGGCATCGGTCAGCCCATCCGCATCAGGAAACCTGTGTTGTGGGATGTGGATTCGCCATCGCTCTATACGCTTCGTATCACTTGTGGCGAGCAGGTCATCGAGCGTCGCTTCGGCTTCCGCAGTTATGAGTTCCGCGAGCATGGGCCCTTCTTCCTCAATGGTCGCCGTCTGCTCTTGAAGGGTACACATCGCCATGAGGACCATGCCGGAGTGGGTGCCGCTATGACCGATGAGCAGATCCGACAGGAGATGCAGCAGATCAAGGACATGGGTGCCAACTTCATCCGTTTGGGCCATTACCAGCAGCGCGACCTTGTGCTCGACCTCTGCGACTCGCTCGGCATCCTCGTGTGGGAAGAGATTCCCTGGTGTCGTGGTGGAGTAGGGGGAGACGAGTATCAGCAGCAGGCTCATCGGATGCTCGAAAACATGATAACTCAGCATCGTCATCATCCGAGCATTATCCTTTGGGGTCTTGGCAACGAAAATGACTGGCCTGGCGACTTCTCCACTGTCATCGATACGGTGGGTATCCGTTCGCTGATGACCTCGCTCAACGATCACGCCCATCAGCTCGATCCCCAGCGAAAGACGGTCATTCGTCGCTGCGACTTCTGTGCCGACATCGTCGATATCTATTCGCCGTCGATTTGGGCAGGTTGGTATAGCCGACGCTTCACCGATTATCGCGAGATGGAAGAGGCTGCCATCGCCCGCTTCCCCCACTTCCTGCATGCCGAATGGGGAGGCGACAGTCATGCGGGCCGACACGCCGAGTCGGGCTTCGACATCGAGGTAGGTGACAAGAAAGGCGACTGGTCGGAGAGCTACATTGTCCGTCTCTTCGACTGGCATCTGAAGGAACAGACCAGGATGCCCAACCTAACGGGATCGGCATTTTGGACCTTCAAGGATTTCTGCACCCCGCTGCGTCCCTTGAATCCTATTCCTTACGTCAACCAGAAGGGCGTCGTGCAGCGCGACGGCACGCCCAAGGAGAGTTATTACGTGTTCCAAAGCTATTGGGCAAGCCAGCCGATGCTTCACATCTACGGACATTCCTGGCCTGTGCGCTGGGGCGAGGAAGGCGAACCCCGTGAGATCCTCGTCTATTCTAATCAGCCCGAGGTGGAGCTCTTCGTCAATGGTAAGTCGGTCGGCAAACGCAAGCGTAACATCGAGGACTATCCCGCCCAGGGCTTCCATTGGAACGTTGTCCTGCAACGAGGCACCAACACCATCAAGGCCGTCGCCAACGATTTGTCCGACGAAATCACCTTCGAATATCAGACCGCACATTGGGGAAAGCCTGCCGAAGTGCGACTCACGCGCATCGCTCCCGACCTGATAGAGGCCCAGCTCTACGATGCCAATGGCATCCGCTGTCTCGACAGCAGCGACTGGATTGAGTTCTCGATTGCCGGCGATGGCGAATTGCTCGTCAACCAGGGCACCGCCACAGGCTCTCGTCGCATCCAGGCTGCCAATGGTCGAGCCACCATTCGCCTTCGCAGCCTTACAGGTCCCTGCGTCGTGGGTGCCAGGTGTGACGGCCTTCCAAGCGCTTTGATACATTTATAATATTAGTAAAATTCAATGAAGACGCGACATCCTACGATGCCGCGCCTTTCATTTTTCATTTTTCCCCCGAAAAATTTGGAGCGAGCAAACAAAATGATTATCTTTGCACCGCACATTTTCAAATGGAGTTCTTAACAAGATAGAATATTGACATGAAAAGGAATCTTTTGACCCTACTCTTTTGCCTTTTTACTGCATTTGCCTGCATGGCACAGTGGCAAGGCAAGCGTTGCGCCTTCCTGGGCGATTCGATGACCGACCCCAACAATCGTGCCGCCAATTACCACTACTACGACTACCTGCGCGATTCGCTCGGCATCGAGCCGCGCGTCTATGCTCGAAGCGGACACCAGTGGCACCAGATACTGGAGAAGGCAAAGCTGATGCAGCAGACCGACAGCACCACCATCGATGCCATCTTCATCTGGGCTGGCACCAACGACTATAACCACGGCATCCCCATCGGCAAGTTCTTCACCGAACGCGACACCGTCTGCAACCGCAACGGAAAGATGGTGGCTGCCCGTCATCGTGAGTGGTGCATGAACGACACGACCTTCTGCGGCCGCATCAATATGTGCCTCTCCTGGCTCAAGCACAACTACCCGACGAAGCAGATCATCGTGATGACGCCCATCCATCGCGCCTATGCCAACTTCAGCGACCCCGCCAACAATAAGTACAACGTGCAGCCCGATGAGGACTTCACCAACGTGCAGGGACACTACATCGAGGAGTACATGGACGTGCTGCGCCAGGCTTGCCAGTATTGGGCTGTGCCCTGCATCGACCTCTATCGCGACTCGGGACTCTTCCCGATGGAACCTGAGCATGGCGTATATTTCGCCGAGCCCGAGCCCAAGCCCGAGACTGTTCGCTACGACCGCCTGCACCCCAACAATGCCGGCCACATCCGCCTGGGCAAGACCATCGAGGCACACCTCCGCGCGCTGCCTTGCTTGTAGTTTTTTCCCCCGAAATAACAAAATACCGTTATTCCGTTATTCCGAAATCCCGAATCCCTAAAAAATAAATAACCCCCCAAAAATATTATGACAGAAAAGATCAAGTACATCGGGTGTGACGATCCCGAATTGGAGCTCTTCGAGAGCCAGTATGATTTGCCGGAAGGCATGTGTTACAACAGCTTCGTGATTCTTGACGAGAAGGTTGCCGTGATGGATAGCGTCGATAAGCGCAAGACCGACGAGTGGCTCGACAAGCTCGAGAAGGCCCTCGATGGCCGCAAGCCCGACTACCTCATCGCCCAGCATTACGAGCCCGACCACAGTGGTTCGGTGGGCGCATTCCGTGCCCGCTATCCCGAGGCTGTCATCGTGGCTTCGGCCAAGGCCCTGCAGTTTGCTGCACAGTTCGACGAGAAGTTCGACGCTGCTGGCACAAAGGCCGTGAAGGAAGGCGATGTGCTTTCGTTGGGTCAGACCACCCTGCAGTTCATCACCGCTCCGATGGTGCATTGGCCCGAGGTCATCATGACCTGGTGCCCCGAGGAGAAGGTCTTCTTCTCGG
>JAEEUA010000292.1 GCA_016286775.1 Bacteroidales bacterium | reverse complement strand
AGCTGGGTACGGCTCAGGCAGATGTCGGAGGCCAGAAGCTCGATGGAGTAATTCTCGTTGCTTAGGTTCCGCTCAATCAGCTGGCGAAGCTTCGCGAGGAAATCCTCGTCGTATTTCGACAAGCGAACCGGTGCTGGAGAAACAGATTGTTCCCCTTGGTCACGTCCGAGAGAAGGCTCCCCTTGGTCGCGTCCGGGTGTAGTAGCAGGCTCGATGGGGGATTGTTCCCTATGGTCTCGGCCAAGAGAAGGTTCGGAAGTTTTGGATTCCTTGGAAGATGATTTTCCGACAGGGGTTGCCGAAATTTGCTTCTCGGGCAGGAAGCCGGCATCGGGAACAATCGACTCACGGATTCTGGCACGGTTGCTGATGAGCGAATCAATCTGGGCCATGAGCACAGCCGAACTGAACGGCTTGGCAATATAGGCATCGGCACCTTCCTCCAGGCCGCGCACACGCTGTTCGTCCATCGAGCAGGCTGTGAGCATCAATACAGGGATGTGGCTTGTGGCAGGTGTGGTCTTGAGCCTACGACAACATTCGAGACCATCCATCACGGGCATCATCACGTCGCAGATGATGATGTCGGGCACCGTCTCTTGTGCCTTGCGCAGGCCTTCCTGTCCATCGGGGGCACTCAGCACACGATACTTGTCGGCCAGCAAGGTACGCAGGAAGAGACGGATGTCGGTATTGTCGTCGATGATGAGGGCAATGGGCTTGGGCTCATCGTCGTTGGTGGTGAGGTCCTCCTGCGCTTCGAGCGTATCCAGCTCGATGGCTGACGGGAGGGCATTCGGAGAACCCAGATTATTCAGGTTCGTCAAATTGTTCAGGTCACTCGGAATGAAAGGAATGGTCTGCTGGCCTTCGCGGATGGGCCTTGCGGGAAGGGTGATGGTGAAGATAGAGCCTGTTCCTGTCGGCTGATTCTCGGCGCGAATGGTGCCGCCGTGCAGTTCCACGAAGTTCTTGGCGAGCGCCAGGCCGAGGCCCGTTCCCTCGAAACGACGGGAACCCACCTGGTAATAGCTGTCGAAAATCTTCTGGATATCGCTTGTGGGGATGCCTGGTCCGGTATCGCCGATACACAATCTATATTTATCGCCCACATGCGCGAGGGAGACACTGATGCTGCCTCCGTCGGGAGTAAACTTGAAAGCATTGCCCATGATGTTGTAGAAGATGCGTTCCATCTTGGCCTCGTCGGCCATGGTCTGGAAGTCCTTACCACGCGTTTCGTAGGTGAGCTGTATCTGCTTCTTTGCAGCCAGTCCCTGGAACGAGTCGGTCCAGGCCGAGAGGAGCGAACTCAGGTCGATGGGCTGCAGGTCGAGCGAAATCTTGCCGCTCTCGGCCTTGCGAAAATCGAGAATCTGGTTCACCAGCCGGCGCAACAGACCGATATTCCTTTGAGCCAGCTGCAGCAGTTGCCTTTGCTTGGGGTCCTGCAGGCGCTCGTCTTGAGCGAGTTGCTCGATGGGTGCGGAAATGAGCGTCAGCGGTGTGCGGAAGTCATGGCTGACATTGGTGAAGAAGTTCATCTTGGCATTGTTGGCCTCCTCGAGTTCGCGGGTCAGGGCGAGCAGCTGGTCGCGCTGTTCCTTGAGAGTTGCACGTTGGCGGGTGAGGCTTTCGCCGGTGCGGCGACTGATGCGGTAGAAAAGGTAGAGCGTCAGCATGAAGCCGAGGGCGAGTACCAGGAGGGCTCCCAATGCTCGGCTCAAGGCCTTTTCGAGGCTATGAAGCTGCCAATAGTAATCCATACGGCCTCTCAACGCGCGAATGTCGTCCGCTTCCTTGTCGATGGCGCGTTGCATGCTGCTGGTGAGCATCGCCTCCTGTGCCGACGAGACGAGGTGGCTTTCGAGCAGCGTCTCCCTTTCATAGGGCTCGCCTTCAAGGATGTGGATAGCCGTCTGCATAATGATGTCGCCACCCGTCGGGTAGGTAGCCGTAGCATCGAGACGGCCCATTTCGACACCTTCGATGCCTTCACCCGGCCCAACGATACCATCGATGCCGGCAAAACGGATGTGGTTGCCGGGTTTCAGTTCGTTGGCCTTGGCTTTTGCGGCTGTAGCAATCCAGTCGCTATGGGCGACGACAACATCGACATCGGGATAGCAAGTTAGCAGGGAATCCATCATGGCGGCCGCGTCATCGCCCGACCAATGTGCATCGACCGAGGCCAGGAGTTTCGCCTGGGGATGTCCTTCGAGTTCCTGAATGATGCCTCGGTGGCGCATTTGGGCAGGCGTGGTCGTCATGACGCCCGTGAGTTCAAGAATATTGCATCTCTGGATGGGGTTCGAAGGGTTTAAGGAGTTTGAACGGTTGCTCCTTTCAGTCGCGTCCGAGAGAAGCGAAAGGCTCAATGCATAACGGGCCAGAAGTCGTCCCGCTCCTTCGTTGTCACCGCTCACAAAGGCAGTGTATTTGTCGCCGATAACCTGACGGTCGAAGACCACAACGGGAATGCCGGCGTCGAAGGCTTCGGCCACCGCGGGGGTGACGTCTTCGGGTTCGTTGGGAGATACGACAATCAGATCGACCTTCTGGTCGATGAAGGAACGGATATCCTCGATCTGCTGCTGGCTATTGTCGTGGCAACAGATCAGTTCCATCGAGATGCCATCGTGCAATAGCAACTCGCGTTCCATTTCGGCATTCTGTTTCGAGCGCCAAGGTCCCTCGGAACACTGCGACACTCCGATGCGGTATCGTGGCTCCCGCGCCGAAGAACAGGAAACTAGCAAAAAGGCAACAAATCCTAAAGTGACTATAAATCCAATAGTTACTAAAAATGTCTTGGCCAATGATGAGTTTTTCAGGATAAACATTGTATAGAAATAAATGGTCGGCGTTTATTCAGTGGTTTCTTGCATATTCCAGCAACGCGTCGAGCTGCTTGCGGCTCACCGGGACGATGGTGCCATGCTTGTGGTTGGCAAGCACGCAGATGCGTTCGGGAATGGGTGTGAAGGTCAGGAAGTCACGCGTCGCAACGGCACCATACTCCTGCGGATGGTATTGATCGAAGTAGATGATCCACTCGTCGCCCAACTGGAGGGCGCAGGGGCCTTCGGAATAGGTACGGCCGAAGGTTGTGGTGGGTGTGGTGCCGGCAGGGGCATTGTCGGCGGTGTGGAATGGACCGTACGGCGAATCGCTGAAGACACAGAATAGGTTGCTGAAGCCTGGCTTGCGGTTGTCCTTGACGACAAGGACGTAATCCTTCGGTCCGCGCCGCAGCAGATAGCCGTCGATGCTATTGAAGCCTGGATCATAGTAGCGCTGGGCGGGAGCAAAGGTCT
>JAEEUA010000069.1 GCA_016286775.1 Bacteroidales bacterium | reverse complement strand
ATGAAACTCCTTAGATCCCGAAGCTTCTGGTTTATCTCAGCCCGATAAACTGAGTCGCAGACAGCCTTAGACTTTATGCACTCATTCTTCTCATCCCAAAGATTGGGATTAACAGCAAGCCTCGTTGGTGCCACTGAATCCAATCGCCTCCCATCCCGTAAGCGCAGATAGATAGTAGCTACTGATTCTGTGTCATACCGTTTGACTGTTTTTTTAATAATAAACGTAATCTTCATTTTTATAATTGGAATTAATGACGGTGCAAAGATAAGAAAAGATATTAAATCAACCAAATATTTTCCCCACATTTTCCCCACATCTGTTAAATTCCACTCAATAGGGATAAATAATTAATAATTAAAATCAAATTTATAATATGCTATATATCAATCAATATTAGATTAGAATTAACGTTATTAAATTGAATTGACATTAATGCTATTTACAAATCTCGACCCCCGCTTGGGGTACCTGGCTGCAATCTTGTGAAAAAGATTGCAGCCTTTATTATTTGGTTAATGAAAATTGCCAGGCATCTGCGAACTGGATGCCTGGCAATTTGTTTTTACCCTTTCACCAGATTGAGAGCCAAACATACAAGGCCTATGACCGTATGAGATCACTTATTATAATACCAAGGATTAGACAACCACAAGAGAATAATACATATACAATCGAGATAATGCACCATTTTCTTTTCCAGGAAGAATCTCTTTTATCATATTGAATGAGATACTTACGATATCGTTTTTCCTCGAATACGGTATAATCAAGGTAGGTGACAAACAATAGACATAAAATCAAAAGAACCAGTACCGACCATGTAAAATTGAATCCTATTGTTTCGAGATATCCGCCTATCAGGCAAACAAAAAATGACAGATTCAATAGTATCATGGTGCCCATTAATCTTTCTGCCCTGGTTTTGGCTCTAACAGAACTCCTCCTATAATCTCTCGATTTATCTGACTTCAGACCCCATGTACCCATCCGCCAGAATGAATAGAAGATGGCATATAAACAGTTTGTATCATTATTCATAGGAAATGAATTCCAGCTTTTTCTTATCCACAAGCAGCTTTATCTCATTACTTGAAATCCTTGAGCAGCACGCTGCCGCGCACCATCTTGGCGCGCTTCTTGTAGAGCATCATGCGCTTATAGACCTCGTTGACGGGTGTGGAGCGTATCTCGTCGGAATACATCACGATGATGGAGATGCTCATGATGTTGATGCGCTCGAGCTGGCCGGCACGGTTACGCGTCTCGATGAATCCGTTCTGCAGGTCCTTCTCGGCGTAGAAATCGGAGATGCCCGCGTCGAAGTGAGCGATGATGCGGTCGCCAATCTCCTTCACGACGTCGAGGTGCTGGAGGATCATGATGAAGTCATCGCCTCCCACATGGCCCACGAAGTCGGTTTCGGCTCCACATTCGCGCATCGAAGCCGTGAGCGTATGCGACAGGAAGAGCAACACCTGGTCGCCCTTGTAGAAGCCGTAGTATTCGTTGTATTCCTTGAAGTTGTCGAGGTCGATGTACATCACGGCAAAGTCCTTTTCGGCAGCCTTGCAGTCGCGTATCTTCCGACCGATAACACTGTTGCCCGGCAGGCCCGACAGCGCATTCAAGTTGCGGTTCGACTCGATGGAATCGATGATGTTGCTCAGGTGATGTCCCAGGCGGGCCGTCTCGACGTCCTTGGGAATGACGCTGATGACGGGCACCAGCTTCTGCACATCCTCGCTCAGCTCGTAGCGCTTGCCGGTGGCGACGATGATGGGTGCGATGGTGAACCGGTTGCGGGCATGAAGGCGTTTCACCAGCGGGGTGATGTCGTTCTTCAGCCCCTCCTCGTTGACGATGATGAAATAGTCCTCGAGACCTAACGCCTGGTTCACATTGTCGAGATCGGAACTTGTCCGGACGAGCTGAATCGTGGGATTGTCGATAAACGAAACGGTCAGGAGATGGAGCAGGTCGCCCTGGTCGTCGATGACAACAACATTCTTTTTCTTGATCATTGGAGCCATTTCTTAATCATTTGAGCCGGTTGATGGTGTAGCGTGAGAAAATGAAATTGAAGACACTGGCCAGGCCACGTCCCAGCACGAAGCCCCACCAGATGCCGACGAGGCCCAGGCCGCAGACGAAGCCGAGCACGTAGGTGGCGGATACAGCCCCAACCACTTCGTTGAGGACCGTACACAGCAGGCTGTAGTTGGCCTTTCCCATCCCGAGGAACATAAACGTGGAGGGCAACCCAACGGCGAGGAAGGGGATGCAGAGGGCCGTGATGCGGATGAAGCGGCTGATGCCGTGGATGAGTGCAGCATCGTCAGAAGTGAGCGCGAAAAGCTGTGCAAGCTGGTCGGAGAAGACCAGCACAAGCCCCGTGACCAGAAACCCGATGCCCATAGCATAGAGGCAGCAGTAGGTGTGCGTGCGCCGCAGAGTGGCAAAATCCTTCTTTCCATACCACGTGCCGACGATGGCCACCGAAGCCATACTGATGGCCGAGACGGGCATCAGGTTGAGCAGATAGAGGCGATAGCCCGTCGAATAGACGCTCACGCCGTAGTCGCCGCCCAGGGTACGGATGAACGAATAGAACAGGAAGCTGGCCACCGACATCATGAGCAGTTCGACCGACGCCAGAATGCCGGTGCTGAGGATGTCGCGTGCAATGGTCTTGTCCCATTCGGGATGCACGATGCCGCGCAAGCGGACACGATAGAATGTGTCCTTCCGGACAAACATCCAATAGAGCATGATGGCCGCACTCAGCCACGAGGTGACGACAGTTGAGATGGCGGCACCGGCAGCTCCCATGCCCAGGGTGTAGATGAAGACGGGATCGAGGCAGCCGTTGAGTATCAGGCCCAGGGAGGTGGCATACATGGGACGCCGCGTGTCGCCTTCGGCACGCATCAAGCCCGCACAACCGCTCATCAAGGTGACGCCCATCAGGCCCAGAAAGAGAGGCTCGGCGTAGTCGATGGCTGCCTGGCGCGTGGCTCCGCTCACTTCGAAATAGCCCAAGTAGGGATAGAGGACAGCCAGCAGCAGCACGGTGAGGAGGAGGGCGCCCACCACAAAGATGACAAGGGCATGCTCGGCAGCCCGCTCGGCCAACGCCTTGTTCTCACCGCCATGACGGCTCACCGCACTGGTGGCACCATGAGCCAGACCGTTGGAGACGGCCGTGATGATCATCCACAAGGGGGTGGTTAGACCGATACCCGAGATGGCCGATTCTCCCAAACCAGCAATCCAGATGCCATCGACCACGTTGTAGAGCGACGTGATGACCATCGTCACCATGACGGGCAACGCCAGTCGCGGAATGGACTTGCGCGGGTCGGCATTGAGCAGGGCTACATTCTTGTCGCTACGACTCGGCATATGCTACTGCATTTTTGACGTGTCGCACAACATCACCGAGCCACTGATCTGCTTGGCTTCGTCCTTGGCCAGCATCATGCGCTTATACACTTCGTCGGTGCTGTCGAAATGCCGGAATTCGTTGCTCACCATGGCTATCGAAAGGGAGATGAGCCCGAAGCGGTCCTTCAAACCCTTCCGGTTGAGCACCTCAATGTAGCCACGCTCGAGATCCTCCGGCTCATAGTATTTCGAGACGCCCTCATCGAACTGACGGATAATCTCGGTGCCGATGTCGGCGGCATAGCTATAGTCGTTGAGTATCAGCACGAAGTCATCGCCGCCGATGTGGCCGATGAAGTCATGCTTCGACCCATAGCGCGCTACCGCACTGCCCAGTATTTCGGTCAGGAAGTTGATGAGCTGTCCTGCCATGAAAAGGCCGTAGTAGTCGGTATAGGGCTTGAACTTGTCGATGTCGATATAGACGAGCACGAACTTGTCGCCCTTCTCAATCTTGTCGCGCAACGTGGCATCGATGGCATAGTTGCCGGGCAGGTGGGACACGTCGTTGATGCTTCGGTTGGCCGAAAGTATCTCGATGGCGTTGATCGCCTGCTGATGGATCACATCGACGTTGACGGGCAGAGGCAGGAACCCCACACCCGGAATGACGATGGAATGCATCGTTTCGAGGTCGGACGAAAAGGCTAGGATCACGGGGTTCATGTAGTTGAGGAACCCGGTGACGAAAATTACCAGATTACGCAGATCTGCCACCAGACCATCGTGGTGGATATAGATGATATAATAATCGTAGCCGAGCTTGTTGCGAAGCTCGTTGCGCGCAGACGACGAACAAACCAGTTCGATGTCATCGTCCTTGGCAAATGCCTCGCTCAGCACGCCGACCATCTTGTTGGTATCATCTATCAGCAGGATTCGTTTCTTGTATTTCAAAAGCTTTCAATTAAAGTCTTTTATTCTCAAATCTTATCCAGCAAAGAGCGAAGGGCATCGATATCCTCCTTTGTGTTTGCCCAGCTGGTGACGAAGCGGACGGTGGTTTCAGTTTCACCCCGTGGGCCCCACAGTTCGAAGGACACATCGGGAAGCAGGCGGTCCATCACGGCGTTGGGGAGGATGAAGAACTGCTGGTTGGTGGGCGAATCAAGGGCCACCCGATAGCCGTGCTCGACGAAGACGTTTCGCAGCTCCTGGGCAAGCAGAACCGCATGACGGGAGATGCGAGTATAGAGTCCATCGGTGAACAAGGCCCCGAACTGCACGCCCAGCAGGCGTCCCTTGGCCAGCAGGGCGCCATGCTGCTTGACAAGGGGGAAGAAATGAGGCAGACGCGCCGGGTCGGCAGCTACAACCGCTTCGCCGAACAATGCCCCCTCCTTGGTGCCTCCGATGTAGAACACGTCGCAGAGCCGCGCAATGTCGGCCAGCGTGAAGTCCGCCCCATCGGAAGCCAGAGCATACCCCAGACGGGCTCCGTCGAGATAGAGCGGGATCTGATGCCGACGGCACACGGCACTGAGCGCCTCCAGTTCGGCCAGCGAATAGACGGTCCCGTATTCGGTGGCCTGCGTGATGTAGAGCAAGCCCGGAGCCACCATGTGCTCGAAGGTTTCGTCGCGGTAGAAGTTACTGACGTACTGCTCAACCTCGTCGGGACGGACCTTGCCCTCGTGACTGGGCAGGACGAGGACCTTGTGACCACTGTGCTCGATGGCACCGCTTTCGTGCACATTGATATGGGCCGTATCGGCAGCCATCACCCCTTCGTGCCGACGCAGCAGGGCATCGATGACCGTGGCATTGGTCTGCGTGCCGCCCACAAGGAACTGCACGAGGGCATCCGGTGCCTGGCAAGCCTCGCGAATGAGCTGCCGGGCTTCGGCACAATAGGGATCGGCACCATAACCTACGGTATGCTCGAGGTTGGTGGCAACCAGGCGGGCCATCACGTCGGGATGCGCACCGGTTGTGTAGTCGGAAGTGAAATACAACATGGAATCAGGTATAGAGGAATCGCTTGATGCTCTTCTTGGGCGTCTTCTCAAACTCGTGTTCGACGAGCTCGAAGGCATTCACCTGGGCATAAGGCGGGAAGACGGCGTTAACCTGGTTGCGACGCGAATTGAAGAACTTGAGGATGTCCTCGTCGTTGTGGAGACCAGCCGAAGCGGCCACCTGACGGTCGGGATAGACCAGGGCAACCAGACGATGCTCACGCTGCACCACGACGCACTCGGCCACATAGGGCATCGAGTTGACCACAGCCTCGATCTCCTCGGGATAGACGTTCTGTCCGGAAGGCGAAAGCAGCATGTTCTTGATGCGGCCACGGATGAAGATGTTGCCCACCGAATCCATGATGCCCATGTCGCCCGTATGGAGCCATCCGTCGGCATCGATGGCCTTGCGTGTGGCCTCTTCGTTCTTGTAGTAGCCCAGCATCACGTTCATGCCTCGTGTCAGGATCTCGCCGGGCACACGGGGATGACGGCTGTCGATATGCACCTCCATGCGGGGAGCTGCCTTGCCGCACGAATTGGGGATGAAATCCTTCCAGTCGGAGTAGCCGATGATGGGCGAACATTCGGTCATACCATAGCCCACCGTGAACGGGAAGTCAATCTCCTTGAGCAGCTGCTCGACTTCGCTGTTGAGTCCTGCACCGCCGATGATGACCTCGTAGAGACGTCCGCCCAACGCCTTCATCAGGCCATCGCGGAACTTGGCATTGACCGCCTTGCGCATACCGGGGATGCGGCGCACGGCACGTATCTTGGTCGAATTGTACTCGGGCATGATGCCCTTGCGAACAATCTTCTCAATCAGCATCGGAACGACAACCACGAGGTGAGGACGAATCTCCTGGAAGGCTTTCAGGATAAGCGCGGGACTCAGGGCACGATTGATGAGGGTGACGTGGATACCCACGATAAACTCGTACATCAGCTCGAAGGCCATGCCGTAGAGGTGGGCGGTGGGAAGCAGCGAAAGCACTTCCATCTCGGGGCGCAGATTGGGCAGCACCTCCTCGGCGAAGGCCATGTTGCTCCACAGGGCACGCTGCGGGATCATCACGCCCTTGGGCTCGCTGGTCGTGCCCGATGTGTAGTTGATCATGAGCAGGTCGTCGGCCTGCTGCCTGTGGAAATGCAGGTCGGTGGGCTTCAGTCCTTCGGGATAGGCAGCCTTGTAGAGGTCGTCCACCCTATCCTGCTCGTCAAGCAGACAAATCTTCACGCCGGGCAGCTTCTGCTCAAAGTGGAGGGGTTCGAGGTTCTTGGCCACCTGCGAACCGACGAGGAGCACCTGTGCATCGCTGTGCTCGATGAGGCGCAGCACCATTTCGGGTGTGAACTCGTTGAGCAACGGAACGGCCACCGCACCATAGGTGAAGGCTGCAAGTAGTCCGATGCACCACTCGGCGCTGTTTCGACCACAGAGGGCCACGCGGAAACCGGGCTCAAGGCCGGCATTCTTCCATGCCAGATGGTAACGTGCAATACGATCGGCAACATCATGATAATAAAAATCTTCACCCTCGTAGTTGGAGAGCGACTTCAGATTCCAATGCGAAACGATAGAATCCTGGAGAACTTCGTTGAGTGTCTTTTTCATATATGGGTAATTAATTGGTCAGAATGGATAACCCACTGCGAAATGCAGCGTGTTGTGGTTGCTGCGGAAGGGATGCGGCAGGGACCAGGCCTCGTCGGCATCGGCCGAGGGATCGTACCCCTTGAAGCCCCAGTCGAGACGGAGGATCACAAAGTCGGTGACCACGCGAAGTCCGATGCCCCACGAGGCTGCAATCTCCTTGTAGAAGCTGGAGGTGAAGCGTCCGCCCTCCTGGTTCTCGTAGTCCTTGATGGTCCAGACGTTGCCCGCATCGAGGAAGAAGGCCGACTCGAACTTCCAGAAGAGACGGGTGCGCAGTTCGACCGAAGCATCGAGACGTACGTCGCCGCACTGGTTGAAGTAGTTGAAGGCCGAGCTACCCGTGGCATAACGGCCCGGTCCCAGTTCGCGCACCGACCAGCCTCGCACCGAGTTGGCACCGCCGGAGTAGTAGCGTTTCTCGAACGGCATGACGTCGCTGTTCCCATAGGGTACGGCAACGCCACCTGCCAGGTGGAGGGCCAGGCGCGAACGGTCAGTCATATAGTGGCTGTAGCTCCAGTCGGCATCGAAACGGGCGTATTGCTCGAAGGGCTGGCCGAGGATCTCATAGCGTCCTTCGGAGGTCTGGGGAGCATGGAGCGACTGGCACAGGCCTCCCAGCAGGTTGCCCGATATCTCGGGGTTGATGCGCAGGTACCAGAGGTCGCGCGTCGTCTGCTGGGTGCGTCCCGTCGTGAGCGTGTTGTTCCCCATGTAGATCGTATAGTCCATGCCAAAGATGAAGTGGTTGGTGTAGGAGCTATAGATGATGGGGCCCAGGTTTCGGACCAGCTCTTCGAACGTGGCGCTCTGCTGGGGCAGATAGACATAGCTGAGGTTGATCACATCCCAGACATGACGAATCGAGGCGTTGGCGGTGCTCCACTTGTAGCCGACCACGGCCTGCGCCACATTTCGGTTGTACTCGGGGCGACGCTGGCGCGAAAGGCTGGCCTTGACGAGTGTGGTGGCAAGGCTCTTGCGTCGCGTCTCGTCGTTGATGAAGGGGAAGAGGAACTGCGGGAAGTCGATGCTGAACTCGGCCGAATATTCCTGATAGTTGTCGTTGACCAGCTTCTCGACGTTGCCGCTCAGAGCCTCATAGCTTCCCTTCAGGTGGGTTGTAAAGGCCTCGGAGCCGTGGAAGATATTGCGATGCTGATAGGTGGCACCCAGGGCGAAACCCAGGTCGCCCGCCGTATTGGTGCCATCGATCTCGAACTGCACGGCATGATTCGACAGCGGAGAAAGGAAGATGTAGCAGTCAAGCTCCTGGTTCGAATCGGGCACAGGCTCCACACGGACATTGACATAGCGCAGGATGTGGAGGCGGCTGAGCGAGGCATAGGTGTTGCGGATTGCCCGTTCGGAATAGAGCGTCCCCGGCAGGACGTGGCTGTTGCGTATCAGGACACGATCGCGCAGATAACCATGTTCGCCCGACCACGTCACATCGTAGCCGGGCTGGTCCATCGGACGTGTGAACGACGGGGTGCTGGAGCTGTCGGCCGATGCGGCCAGCATGTCGTAGTTGGTGATGAAGTGCACCTGTCGGATGCGCCACGGCTCGTGGCCGCCACGAAGCACACAGGTCAGATCGACCTCCTCGCTGCCTGCCAGCGTATCGGCCAGGAAGGACACATCCTCCTTGTTGAAATCCCAGTAGCCCCGTTCGCGCAGCAGCGCCGTGATGCGTTCGCGTTCGCTCTCCAGCCGTGAACGGTCGAGCAGCTGACCCGACTGGAGCAGGCGCGACGAAGCCGTCTGATCGACAATACGCTGTAGCGTCGTGTCGGCCGATACATACGACAGCGCAGCCAATCGGCGGGGACGTCCCGAACGGATGTCGTAGCGGACGGTAGCCTTGCCGTTGCGGATGCGGGTGTGGTGGGTGGCTACGGCATCGAGATAGCCCTGCTGCTCCATCACACGCTGCAGGGTGCGGTCGGTCCGGTTGGTCTTCTCCTCGTCGTAGATGGCAGGAGCCGTACCCAGACGCCGTCGCATCCGATGCCACGCCGTGGTGTTGTCGGGATGCCAGACCCACGCAGAGATGGGCAGGAAGCCGAACGTGCGCCGATAGGGGCGCTGCAGGATGGCCATGCGAAGCTGGTTGTCCTGCGAAGGCACGCCATCCACACGTATCTCCACACGACTGACGACAGCTTCCCCATCGGGCATATACCTGGCAACGCGACAACTGGAGACTGCCACGCAAAGGAGGAGAACGAAGAGGACATTTATAATTATACGCTGCATGCGGAGAATACTGAGCAACGAGTTGGCACTCGATTTTTGGCGCAAAGATACTGCTTTTTGAAATAAAATGCAAAAAAAGAACAAGAAATTTGCATTTGTCAGAAAGTTTAGCTACTTTTGCAGCAAAAATAATCCCATTTTCTATGAAAAATATAGCCCAAAACGCACCTCTCCTGCCCTACAATACCTTCCACATGGACGTCAAGGCAGCCGTTTTTGCCGAATACGAGAACGTGGACGAACTCCGCGAGATACTGAACGACCCGGCTGTCGCAGCCCTGATGCAGGCCGAGAAGGCCAAGGGCCGCCTCCCCTTCTGGCACATCGGCAGCGGCTCGAACCTGCTCTTTACAGGCGATTACCCGGGCGTGGTGCTGCATTGCAAATCCACGGGAATACGCGTCGTCCCGACTGAAGGAACTGAATCCTCGGACGAAGGGGAAGACGAGGGCGTATGCCTGCTCGAAGTCGAGGCGGGAACGGTGTGGGATGACGTCTGCGCCTACTGCGTCGAAAATGGGTTGTATGGCCCCGAGAACCTCTCGCTGATACCCGGAGAAACGGGGGCTGCAGCCGTCCAGAATATTGGCGCCTATGGGGTAGAAATCAGCAACTTGGTGGAGAAAGTCATCTGCTGGGATGTCGAGGCCGACAAGGAGCACATCTTCGACGGCACGGAGATGGGCTACGGCTATCGGGAATCCCGCTTGAAGCACGAGGCCGACAAGGCGCGTTATGTCGTCATTCGGGTCGTGCTCAGGGTGCAACGTAAGCCCAGGCTGCACCTTGAATACGAGGGCATCCAGAAGGCCTTGGGCATCAACCTCGAAGCCGATCCCGAAGCCGTCGAAAAGCTGAGCCTGCAGGAGGTACGCAATGCCGTGATTCGCATCCGCGAGGGCAAGCTGCCCGACCCGAAGGACGTGGGCAATGCGGGGTCGTTCTTCAAGAATCCGGTGGTCGAGAATGCGGTCTTCGATAAACTCCAGACGCAGTATCCCAACATGCCCCATTACGTCGTCGATAAGGGCCACACGAAGATTCCGGCCGGATGGATGATCGAGCAATGCGGCTGGAAGGGCAAGAGCCTGGGACGCGCCGGAGTCTATGAGAAGCAGAGCCTCGTACTCGTCAATCGAGGCGGGGCCGAGCCGCAGGAGATTGTCAGGCTCTGCCGCACCATCATCGAGGATGTGGAGAAGAAATTCGGCATACGCATCGAGCCGGAGGTGAACCTGATTGGATAAGCGGGCTTTAGTTTCTACGCGAAAATAGCATTTTCCTCGGTAAATCGTGTAATTTTGCAATAAAAATGACGATTTTCGAGGAAAATGTTTCGTTATTCATAAAAAATATGTATCTTCGCACCCGTCATTAAGGTAAGTGTTTTGTTCCATCGTATATTCGTAAAAGATTATAGTATATGCATGTACTCAAATTTGGAGGCTCCTCGGTGGGCTCCATTGCCAGCATCAAGAATGTAAAACAGATTGTCGAGAGCCGTACCGAACCCGTCATCGTCGTGGTCAGCGCCCTCGGTGGAATTACCGATCGTCTTATCTCCACCGCCCAGAAGGCATCGGTGGGCGATGAGACCTTCCGCGATGAATTCCAGTTCATACTTGAGCGTCATTTCGACGTGGTCGGCGGCCTGCTCGAAGGCGAACAACTCGACGACATCAAATATTTCCTCAACAAGACGCTCAGCGAGCTGAAGGACATCTACGAGGGCATCTTCCTGATCCGCGAACTGTCGCCACGTACCCTTTGCACCGTAGTGAGCTACGGCGAGCGCATCTCGAGCCGCATCGTGGCCACCGTCATCAAGGATGCCGAGCACGTCGATAGCCGCGACATCATCAAGTCGAAGAAGGTGTACGGCAAGAACGTCTGCGACTTCAACCTCACCAATCCTCTGGTGCGCGAACGCCTGTCGAGGCCCAATCCCATCATCGTGCTGGGCGGCTTCATCAGCCGTGACAGCGAGACGGGCGAGGTGACCAACCTCGGACGTGGTGGCTCGGACTATACCGCAGCCATCATTGCTGCCGCCCTGGATGCCGACATGCTCGAGATCTGGACCGACGTCGATGGCTTCATGACCGCCGACCCGCGTGTCATCAATTCTGCCTATGTCATCAACGAGCTCTCGTTCATCGAGGCCATGGAACTTTGCAACTTCGGTGCCAAGGTCATCTACCCCCCGACCATCTTCCCCGTGTTCCACAAGAACATACCGATTGTCATCAAGAACACCTTCAATCCGACGGCCAAGGGCACGCTGATCCACAAGAACCCGAGCCACGACGACCTGAAGATCATCAAGGGCATCTCGTCGATCAACGACACTTGCCTGGTCACCATTTCCGGTCTGGGCATGGTCGGTGTGATTGGTGTCAACAAGCGCATCTTCTCGGCCCTCGCCGACCACGGCATCTCGGTCTTCATCGTTTCGCAGGCTTCGAGCGAAAGCACCACAACCATCGGCGTGAAGAACGACGAAGCCGACATGACGATTGCCGTGCTAGAGGAGGAATTCAAGTACGAGATACAGGCAGGTGAAATCAGCGGTATCACAGCCGAGCACGACCTGGCTACGGTAGCTGTCGTCGGTGAAAAGATGAAATCCACCACGGGCATTGCCGGCAAGCTGTTCCGCATCATGGGCCTCAACGGCATCAACATCATTGCCTGTGCTCAAGGTGCCTCGGAGACCAACATCAGCTTCGTCATCAAGAAGAGCTCCCTCCGAAAGGCGCTCAACGTCATCCACGACTCTTTTTTCTTGTCTGAGGTATCGATTCTCAACATCTTCCTTACGGGTGTGGGTGTTGTGGGACGCAACCTCATCTATCAGATCCGCAACCAGCAGGCCTACCTCCAGCAGCACAAGAACCTGCAGCTCCGCATCGTCGGTCTTGCCAATTCGCGCCAATGTATCTTCAACCGCGAGGGCATCGACCTCGACAACTGGGAGGCCGAGCTGAAGGCTTCGACCAACAAGAGCTCTCCGGCCATCCTTCGCGAAGCCATCCTGGGCATGAACATCTTCAATGCCGTCTTTGTGGACTGCACCGCCTCGCCAGCCATCTCCAACCTCTATCAGGACTTGCTCGCCCACAACGTGAGTGTGGTTTGCGCCAACAAGTTCGCAGCTTCAGGCGACTACAACACCTATGCGCAGCTGAAACGCACGGCTCGTGTGCGTGGCGTGAAGTTCCTCTTCGAGACCAACGTGGGCGCAGGACTCCCCATTATCAACACCATCAACAACCTGATCAATTCGGGCGACGAGGTGCTCAAGATCGAGGCCGTGGTGAGCGGTACGCTGAACTACATCTTCAACGTGCTGAGCGAAGAAGTGCCGATGTCGAAGGCCATCAAGATGGCGCGTGAGGCAGGATTTGCCGAACCCGATCCACGCATGGACCTCAACGCAAGCGACGTGATACGCAAGATCACCATTCTGGCCCGCGAATCAGGCTACCGCGTATCGCAGGAAGATGTCGAGACACACCTCTTCATTCCCGATGATTACTTCAAGGGACCGCTCGACGAGTTCTGGAAGCGCATTCCCGAGCTGGATGGCTATTTCGAGGAGATGCGCAAGGAAGCTGCCGACCATGGCAAGGTGTTCCGTTTCATCGCCACACTCGACCGGGGCAAGTGTACGGTAGCCCTCCGCAAAGTGGGCGAAGACAGCCCCTTCTATCGCCTCGAAGGCTCGAACAACGTCATTCTGCTCACCACTGCACGCTATCACGAGCTGCCCATGGAGATCAAGGGCTATGGAGCAGGTGCCGCTGTCACCGCAGCCGGTGTCTTTGCCGACATCATCAGCATTGCCAACATCCGGTAACGGGAGGTGTGTGTTTGAATCATTATTTAAGGTATATTGTTATGAAGTATCTGATTATTCTGGCCGACGGAGCCGCCGACGAACCCGTCGAGCTGCTGGGCAACAAGACTCCCTTGCAGGCTGCCAGCAAGCCGCATATAGACCGTCTGGCACTCGAGGGCGTCAGCGGGCGTCTCATCACCGTGCCCGAAGGCTATCAGCCAGGTTCGGAGATTGCTCATCTGGGCCTGCTCGGCTACGATGTGTCGAAGGTCTTCGAGGGACGTGGTTCGCTCGAAGCTGCCTCCATGCAGGTGCCTATCGAAGATGGCGAGGTGGCCATGCGCTGCAACGTCATCTGCCTGGACGGCGACAACATCAAGAACCATTCGGCCGGCAACATCTCGACCCAGGAGGCCGATGAACTGATCCGGACACTGAACGAACAGCTGCCTTCGTTCACGCTCGACAGCGGACGTGTGGTGGAACCCGGCGACATCAAGTTCTTCACGGGCGTCTCCTATCGCCATCTCCTGAAGATCAAGGGAGGCAACAAGCACGTCAACTGCACCCCTCCGCACGACCGCATCGGCAAGCCCTGGAGGCCCGAGTTGCCAAAGAATGAGTACGACGTCTTCCGTCTCAACGAGCCCATCACCAAACTTTCTCCCAAGGAGACTGCCGACCTGTTGCGCAAGCTCATTCTCTGGAGCCAGGGCGTACTGGCCGACCATCCCATCAACCTGAAGCGAAAGGCCGAAGGCAAGGACCCCGCCAACAGCATCTGGCCCTGGAGCCTTGGCTATCGCCCGCAGATGCAGACGCTCAAGGACCTCTTCCCGGCGCGTGTCCACTCGGGTGCCGTCATCTCGGCCGTTGACCTCATCTTCGGCATCGGTGTCTATTGCGGCCTCGACAAGGTGGTCGTGCCTGGCACAACAGGACTGTGGGACACCAACTACGAAGGGAAGGCCGATGCTGCCATCGAACAGCTCAAGCAGAAGGATTTCGTCTTCCTCCACATCGAGGCCACCGACGAAGCCGGACACGATGGTGAGGCCGAGCTGAAGAAGTCCTGTGTGGAATCCATCGACCAACGTGTCGTTGCCCGCATCCTGAAGGAGGTGGAGCAGTGGGACGAACCGGTTCGTATTGCCTTCCTCCCCGATCATCCGACACCCATCAAGTACCGCACCCACACGATGACCCCCGTGCCCTTTGTCATCTGGCAGTCGAAACCCAGCCAGGCAGGCGATCCCGTGGATATTATCGCCGATGACGTGCAATGCTACGACGAGGAAGCCGCCACCAGGGGTGCCCTCGGTCTGATGAAGGAAGACGGCTTCATCCGCTTCTTCCTGGGCGAAACCAAGCCCGTACCTTCGTCGAAGCGTATGGTTAAGTGATTCCTTAGCCAACCCTATAGCCCCTATTAATACTATAGTTACTATAGCTACTATAGTCACTATAAATAACCCTCCAGCAAAAAAACAAGCAATGAAATACTACAGCACCAACCGTCAGGCCCCCGAGGTAACCCTCAGCGAGGCTGTTGTCAAGGGACTTGCCCCCGACAAGGGTCTCTATATGCCCGAGCGAATCAATCCGCTGCCTTCCTCGTTCTTTGACAGCATCCAGGATCTTTCGCTCCAGGAGATTGCCTTCGAAGTGGCCAAGGCCTTCTTTGGTGAAGACCTTCCGGCCGACGACCTCAAGGCCATCGTCTATGACACGCTGCAATTCGACATACCACTCGTCAAGGTGAACGACCGGATCTACAGCCTCGAACTGTACCACGGTCCCACCTGCGCCTTCAAGGACGTGGGTGCTCGCTTCATGGCGCGCCTCCTCTCCTATTTTGTAAAGCAGCAGCCCTCCAGCAAGGGCAACGTACACGTGCTCGTCGCCACTTCGGGCGACACGGGTTCGGCCGTAGCCAACGGATTCCTGGGTGTGCCGGGCATCGATGTGACGGTGCTCTATCCAAAGGACAAGGTGAGCCTCATCCAGGAGAAGCAATTCACCACCCTCGGCCGCAACATCACGGCCCTCGAGGTCGATGGTGTGTTCGACGATTGCCAGCGCCTCGTCAAGGAGGCCTTCATGGACCAGGAACTCAACGACAAGTTCTTCCTCACCTCGGCCAATTCGATCAACGTGGCTCGTTTCCTGCCCCAGGCATTCTATTATTTCCATGCCTATGCCCAGCTCAAGAAGCAGAACCCCGAGGCGGCCAAGAATATGGTGATTTGTGTCCCCTCGGGCAACTTCGGCAACATTTGTGCCGGCATCTTTGGCGCAAAGATGGGATTGCCCGTCAAGCGCTTCATTGCTTCGAACAACGCCAACGACATCTTCTTCCAGTACCTCCAGTCGGGCCACTACAACCCTCGTGCTACACAGGCCACGCTGGCCAATGCGATGGATGTGGGCGACCCCTCGAACTTCGCCCGTATCGTCAACCTCTATGGGGACGGACAGCAGAAGGCCGAGAAGATAACACCCGAAGAGGCCTACGAGGCCATTGTCCGCGAAATCAGTGGTGCCACCTACAACAACTCCCAGATCCAGGCAGCCATGCTTAAGGCGCTCCACGAAGACGGCTACGTCTGCGATCCCCACGGCGCCTGCGGCTACCAGGCCCTGGCGGACGGACTCAAGCCGGGCGAGGTGGGCATCTTCCTGGAAACAGCGCATCCTGCCAAGTTCAAGGACACCGTCGAAAGCATCATCCGGCAGGAAGTACCGATTCCTGCTACCCTTCAGAAATTCATGGATGGCACAAAGAAATCCTTGCCGATGTCGGGCAGGTTCGACGACTTCAAGGCCTTCCTGTTGAGCCATCTCTAACTATAGTCTCTGTGTCGGCCGAGCGCTTCAACGGTATTACCCACCTCGTGGGCCTGCTCATGATGCTCGCCATCTCGTGGGTGCTGATCTGGTTCGGATACACGAAGAACTGGGAGAATGCCTTCGGTGTAACCTTCTTCACCGTAGGCATGCTCCTGATGTATCTGGCCTCGGTAACCTATCATTTCTGGAAACCGGGCACCAAAGGTAAGCTCATTCTGCGCAAGCTCGACCACATCTCCATCTACATTCTCATCGCCTCGAGCTATACGCCCATCTGCATGCAGCTGGTCGAGGACAACCTGCTGGTCGAAGGATGGACAAGCTTCGGCATCATCTGGTTCCTGGCCATCCTCGGCATCTTCTATAAGATATTCTGGTGGTTGCAATACCCCCG
>JAEEUA010000291.1 GCA_016286775.1 Bacteroidales bacterium | reverse complement strand
TTCGCACCGCTCCTGCGTAGCGTTACAAACTCCGACACCACCTCCACAATGTTGGCAGCATCCATAATCCTGTCTATCGTCGCTCTGTCAATCATCTCCTCAGTCAGATAGCCAAACAAGAAATTTCTTCCTTGGTTGACTAATTTTGTGCAAAGATACGATTAAATGAGCGAAATACAAAAGGAAAGCTCGCTTTTCTTTTTATTTCCGAATGAAAGTATCTTCGGCGAAGCCAAAGATACGATTTAGTGAGAACAAAACCAAAAACGGTACTACGGCTCCATAAAAACAAAATACACCGCAGCGACCAGGCATAATGCCGCTGCCGCATGATTCCAGTGGAACTGCTCGTGCTGGAAAAGGAAATTGGCCACCACGGCAAACACTACCAGCGAAATGCATTCCTGGATGACCTTCAGCTGCACCAAGTTGAACGGTCCGCCATTTTCAACAAAGCCCAGCCTGTTGGCCGGCACCTGACAGCAGTATTCGAAGAATGCTATCATCCATGAAAAGGAAATGACCAGAAAGAGAGGCCAATGAGCAGAAACACCCGTCTGCTGCAGCCGCAGATGACCATACCAGGCGAAAGTCATAAAAACATTGCTCAAGATAAGCAACAAAATCGTACAAATACCGTTTGCCATACCACTGAAATTTCAAAAACGGGGACAAAGGTAATAAAAAAAAGAATACGAACCTCGAAAAAAGCAAAATAAAAGCTTGCTATATTTTTGTTTTGTTCTCGCTAATTCGTATCTTTGTCCCATGAAGCAAAAGTAATCGTATTATGAGGACAACCATTATCTGCATCATCTGCCTGCTCAGCTTCGCTACGGCACAGGCACAAAACGCAAAAGAGGCTCGCATCAAAGAGATACGGACGGCCTATGCCAACGCCAAGAAAAAAATCGAACAGAACGGCAAGCACGGGAAGTCGCCGAAAGACATGAGCATCGTTATCAACAACGTCGTAGACGAAGAGGCGGAAATCTACGAATTTACCGACCGGAGTTACTACTTCGACGAAGCCGAGGAGAAAGACAGCAACGGAAACCCAGAAAAGGTAAAACGCCCCTACTTCATCATCGAGAACTGGGATTGCCACGGCCACACCCGTTACTCAGAGTCGCTGATCAACCCCAGGAACAATATGCTGATGTTCTACTATACGCGAGGCGAGACCGACGCGGGATACGTGGTGGAGTCGCGCTACTATTACGACAAAAGCGGGAAGTGCATAGAGCATAAGCATAACACGCCGAACAGTTGGACCGATGACGATAGCGTGAAGGAGCAGTTCGAACATTTCATAAGGGTGTTCAAGATGCTGACCAAGAACGGCTACAACGAACCGCTGGACGTGAGCAGACCGACAAAAAAGACTACGCCAAAGGCCCAGCGCATAAAATACATACGCGACCTCTATGCCCAGGCGAAAAAAAGAATGGCGGAAAACGACAAGGCGGACGCTCGCCGCGACATCTATATCACAATACACGACCAGGGCGACGACATGCCGCCAAGGACGCAGGAAATATCGTTATATTTCGACACGGTGGAAGACCAAGTGGAACCCGATGCCTATTCTATCGACAACTACTGCTATTTCATCAGCGAGCACAGCAAGTCGATGTCATACGACGGCTACATGGAATTCCTGTTCGAGCCCAAGACCAACGACCTCGTCTTCTCGTACACCCGGGCACGGGAGGAAGGCGAAGAGCACGAGTGGCGCTACTACTACGACGAGAACGGCAAGTGCATAGAGACGAAAAGCAATTCGGAGGAGACCGACGAGGGGTTCTACGACAAGCGGGCGGCCAAAGACTATCTGGCCATCATGAAGTTTTTGTTGGAGGAATAACCCCCCTCCAACCTTCCCGAGGGGAAAGAGACCCTCCCCCCTGCCCCTCCCTATAGGGCGGGGAGTTTGTTAGCTTGAGGAATATCAATATTGCGCGAAATAGATTGCACAAAACGGTCATTCTGTGCACATTATGGTTGTTTTTGTGCAATTTATTTTGCTATATGCGCAAAAATCAGTACCTTTGCACCCGTTTTTAAAAAGGATATCATTTTTATACATTAATATTTTTATATGGCTTTAAAGATTGTTGTGCTGGCCAAGCAAGTGCCAGACACCCGAAACGTAGGCAAGGACGCCATGACTGCCGAAGGCACCGTCAACCGCGCCGCCCTGCCCGCCATCTTCAATCCCGAAGATTTGAATGCCCTGGAACAGGCCCTTCGCCTGAAGGAGCAGAATCCGGGTTCTACAGTAGGAATCCTCACGATGGGACCTCCACGTGCAGGCGAGATTATCCGTCAGGGACTCTATCGCGGAGCCGACACAGGCTGGCTGCTCACCGACCGTCTCTTTGCAGGTGCCGACACACTGGCCACATCGTATGCACTGGCTACGGCCATCAAGAAGATTGGCGACGTGGACATCGTAGTAGGTGGCCGTCAGGCTATCGATGGTGACACGGCTCAGGTAGGTCCGCAGGTTGCCCAGAAGCTGGGACTCAATCAGGTTACCTATGCTGAGGAAATCCTGAAGGTAGAAGATGGCAAGGCGCTGATTCGCCGAGTAATCGACGGCGGTGTGGAGACCGTAGAGGCTCCGCTGCCCGTGGTGATTACCGTTAACGGAAGTGCCGCCCCCTGCCGTCCGCAGAATGCCAAGCTGGTGATGAAGTACAAGCGCGCCACCTGTCCTATGGAGCGTCCTGCCGAAGGCACACCCTACGACTATCTGTACGACGAGCGTCCTGAACTGACACTGAACCAGTGGAGCGTGGCCGACGTTGACGGCGATGCCAACCAGTGCGGTCTTGCCGGTTCGCCCACGAAGGTGAAGGCCGTGAAGAACATCGTGTTCCAGGCTAAGGAGTCGAAAACTTTGACGGCTTCTGATGCTGATATTGAGGGAATGATCAAAGAATTGTTGGAAGAAAAAATCATTGGCTAAAACAATGCATAATGCTTAATGCATAATTCTTAATCAGGCTGCGCCGAACATGAAACAATTATGCATTATGAATTATGAATTATGAATTGAAAGTATGAATAACGTATTTGTATATTGCGAAATCGAAGGTACCCTGGTACAGGAAGTATCTCAGGAGTTGCTGACCAAAGGTCGGAAGCTCGCCAATGAACTCGGAGTGGAGCTCCACGCCGTGGTGGCCGGTACGGGCATCAAGGGCAAGGTGGAAGAGCAGATTCTGCCTTACGGCGTCGACAAACTGTTTGTCTTCGAAGGCGAGGGACTGTTCCCCTACACTTCCGCTCCCCACACCGATATCCTGGTGAACCTCTTCAAGGAGGAGC
>JAEEUA010000290.1 GCA_016286775.1 Bacteroidales bacterium | reverse complement strand
CAATCCCTTGCTTGGCAACCAGCCCATCCATCAGTTTGCTTTGGCCCAATGTTCCTGCCACTACGGCAGCTGTAGGTCCAATGGACTTCCAGTTTTCGGCTGTTTTCAGTTCCGGCTTCAGGCCCGTCACCCGTTCTACATCGTCGGCCAGCATTCGAGTGGCAATGTCAACTACACGGAAGTCTTTCGCATCGGTGTAGATAAGGGCTGTCTGGTTTGGTGAAGATAGAGGGAACCATCCTTCTTCTGCATTTTCAGCCACTTGGGGAAAGCATGCAATTTCGCCATCGGCCTTTGCGACAGACGTTAAAACCATACAGCAGATTGCAGTCAGGATGAATGCTCGAAGGGAGAAATTTGTGTGTGTTGCCATTGTTAAAAGGATTATGAATTCAGAAATTTTCTTAAATGAAGATGGGTGATTCCGTTTTCATCGGCTCGGGTGACCAACGGTGTCATAAATCTATTATAATTGATTTTTGGGGCAAAGATGGCGATTTTATCTTTTATAAACGATATAATTCATAATTTTTCGACTTTTTTCTTCTATATTTGTTGCTTTTGGTGCGTAGGAGTACCAATTTAAACGCAATTTCAGCCAAACGACTGATTTTTTTGGTCGTTTGGCTGAATGGTGTTCAGTCGTTTGGCATTTTACCAAACTCTATATGTCAAAGGAGGGCTTATTTCTTTCCGATGATGCTGCTCATATCGAGCATCATGTTCTGTCCGCTCATGACGGTGGGTACGGTGCCGTTCCACTTCTCGATCCAGTCTTCCTGCACGATGAGCGGGCTGAGCGAGGCAGCGATGGTGCGGTTGTAGTAGGCTTCGGCATCGGCCTTGATCTGCATGGCTTCGGCAGCACCCTTGGCTTCAGCGATACGAATCTTTGCTTCGGCCTCGGCTTCCTTCACCTTGTTTTCGGCCTTGAGGGCAGACTGCACGGCAGCATTCTTTTCGTTGATCATCTGGGCAAGTGACTGCGGGGGTGTAATCTGCGAGGTGAACTCCTCGACGATGAATCCCTCGTCCATCAGCGATGACTCCAGACGGGTGCGAACGTCACGCTCGAAGTTAGCGCGGTTGGACATCAGCGAGTCGGAGGTGTACTGGTTGGCGCAGGTACGATAAGCCTCGTAGATGCAGGTGCGGATGTATCCGTTCTCCAGATCCTCGATGCCTTTGCGGTACTTGGTGAAGATGTCGCAAGCCTTCTCGGGATTGATGCGGTAGGCAATGGTGGGGTCCATCGAGAAAACCGAAGCGTCCTTGGCATTGACGTTGAAAGCCTCGTAGTTCTTACGCTGGATGTAGGTGGGATAGGAGAAGACGCTGGTGGTGATGGGATTGTAGAAGACCCAACCCTTGCAGGTTCCTTCCACTCCGCCGTAGTCCTGCTCGTTGGCCGACCACTTGTGGAACTTGATGCCGATTTCGCCTGAATCAATCACGGTGCAGGATGCATTGAGCGTGATGATGGCAGCGATGACGCAGAAGACGGTGATCCAAAAGCCGGGACGTGCTAGCAACATTGGTTTGCTCGAACGACGTGGGGCATTGGGGTTGACCTCCTCGTAGGGGGTGTAGGTGTTTTTGTTTGCCATATTAAATAAATGATATTAAGTGACATTTAGGGATTTGAAGGGATATTAAGGGACGTTACCTTTGTTGTCGGAGCCAGGGAACCAAGAAACAATTGTCCCTTAAATTCCCTTAAAATCCTTTATAATCTTAGGAAATCTTCACTGCTGTTCCGCTGATCGATACCATGAGCATGCTGCTGGTCTGGCCAACGGTTTCGAAGTCGAGGTCGATGCCAACAACGGCGTTGGCACCCATGGCTGCGGCACGTTCCTGCAGTTCCTTGAGGGCAGATTCCTTGGCTTCGACAAGCACGTTCTCGTACGAACCGGCACGTCCGCCGAAAAAGTCGTGGATGGAGGCCATGAAGTCCTTCAAAACGTTGGCACCGATGATGACTTCGCTGGTGACGATGCCATAATAAGTCTCGATGTTGTGACCTTGGATGGTCGGAGTGGTTGTTAGTATCATAATAGTTGGGAATTAATTGTTGTTCTATGTTTTTTGTCGATATACCGGAATTGCGGAATACCGGTATTCCGGTATATCGGTAAAAGAAAGCTATAACCGGATCTTCGAATCTTTCAGCCTTCGATTTCCTTGAGCTGGGGCTTCGGCATGGACAAAGCCAGGATGAAGTAGAGAATGAGTCCCGGGAACCAGGAGGTGAGGAAGGTGAGGCAGAAATAGACAACACGTACCAACGTGGGATCCAGGTCGAAGTACTCAGCCAGTCCGCCGCAAACGCCGCTGACTTTCTTGTTGAAGCTTTTGGTCAATCTCTTTGTCATAGTCGTATATTTTTAATTGTTAGTATTGCTTTTTTGTTGGTGCAAATATACGGCTAAAATCGGGAAAGACGTATCTGTTGACAATATTGTCGGGCAAAAAATTTTGCAGAAGACCAAAAGTTTGCAACCTTGTCACCATTCGAAATCGACGATGCTCACCTCGTTCTGACGGATGTCGGGACGCACGCAGACCATCTTGACAGGGGCAACGATGCGGTAGTAGCCTTCGCGGTTCTCGTTGTGCGGGATGAAGTCCTCGATGTTGTCGAGACCGTCGAGCTGGTCGCGCATCTTCTTTTCGATCTTGGCACGGATGGGAGCAAGGTTGTCGGGGAAGATGACGTCCTCGGTTTCGACAAACTTCTTCCGGCAGTAGATGGTGCGGTAGAGAGCCTCGATCTTTCGCTGCTCGGATGTGTAACTGAGGGGCAAACCTTTCTTATTATATTTATATGTATAGACGAGGATGAGGCTATAGAGTGCTGCTTCCTGCTGATTGAGACGCAGGCTGCGACCAATCTGTGGGAATTCAAATTCCGACTTGTTGGGCCAAAGTACGATGCGACTCTCCTTGGGTTCGGACTGAACGAGCAGGTTGAAGAGGTCGCGGTAATAGCCGTAATAACTGAAGTGTCCCAGATGATTCTCGTTGTCGAGCGGACGCACGGCGGTCATACCAGGGCTGGCCTGGCGATTGTAGTCGTTGAGGAAACGGCGAATATGAGCTTGGGGTGTGTCGGTGATTTCGATGCGGAGCAGGTCGGTGGAGCCCAGGTTGATGAGTAGGGATGGACCAGCGTTGCGCAGGTCGGTCATCTCCATGCCTCGCACGAAGACCTGCTGGCAGAACGTGGCGCTGTCCATCTTCTCGATGCGGTCGTAAAGATGTCCGATCTGCTCGTCGGTCTTGGTGGGGGCAAAGTACTCGAGCATCTTCTTAATGATGACCGGATCCTGCTTGCAGAGGCTT
>JAEEUA010000289.1 GCA_016286775.1 Bacteroidales bacterium | reverse complement strand
CGAAAGCACGTCTCGTTGCCCAGCACATCGGCACCGTCCATCACGAAATCAACTATACCATACAGGAAGGTCTGGATGCCATCCGCGACGTCATCTATTTTATCGAAACCTACGATGTCACCACCGTCCGCGCCTCTACCCCGATGTACCTATTGGCCCGCGTCATCAAGTCGATGGGCATCAAGATGGTGCTTTCGGGCGAAGGTGCCGACGAGATCTTTGGTGGCTACCTTTACTTCCACAAAGCCCCTTCGGCCAAAGATTTTCACGAAGAGACCGTCCGCAAGCTGTCCAAACTCCACCTCTATGATTGTCTGCGTGCCAATAAGAGCCTGTCGGCTTGGGGCGTTGAGGGACGCGTGCCCTTCCTCGACAAGGAGTTCCTCGACGTGGCCATGCGTACCAATCCCAAGGCAAAAATGTGTCCTGGAAAGGACATCGAGAAACGCATCGTTCGCGAAGCCTTTGCCGACCTCCTTCCTGCCGAAGTGGCATGGCGCCAGAAGGAGCAGTTCAGCGATGGTGTCGGCTACTCGTGGATTGACACACTCAAAGCCATCACCGCTGCGGCTGTCAGTGACGACGAAATGGCTCATGCAGCCGAACGCTTTCCCATCAACCCGCCCAAGAACAAGGAGGAGTATTACTACCGCTGCATCTTCGCCGAACATTTCCCCAGCGACTCGGCAGCACGCAGCGTCCCCAGCGAAGCCAGTGTCGCCTGCTCCACAGCCATCGCCCTCGAGTGGGACAAGGCCTTCGCCGGCATGAACGATCCCAGTGGTCGCGCTGTCAAGGGAATTCACGACCAAGCGTATTAATCAAAGGCATTTCCAAGGTTTGAAACTCTTAAAGCCTCCAATTCAGCGATTCGGCAACGAGTCGCTGATTTTATTTTTGCAAATAATTCGAAAAATGTTTGGAAATAACAAAAAATGTATATACCTTTGCGCAGAATAATCAAGCAAATCCAAACGATGCAGCATCTCATTGACCTATTGCACCTGCAGGAGTGCTCGCTTGTGGTTCGGTCGAAGGCTAGCGAGGTGACCACCTATCATAAAAAGGGTGTGCGTGACCTCGTCTGGCTGCTCGACCACGACGCGGAGCGTCTGCAGGGTGCCGTGATTGCCGACAAGGTGATTGGCAAGGCGGCAGCCGGACTGATTGTGCAGGGCGGTGTGGTCGAAGCCTATGCCAAGGTGATGAGCCGATTGGCGCTGCCTTTGCTCGACGAGGCGGGCATTGCCTATCGCTACGGCCAACTCGTTGATCACATCGTCATTCCCGAAGGCGACACCCGTTGTCCCTTGGAGCGAATCGTTGCCCCAGCCCAAAATGCTGCAGAAGTGGAGCACCTGCTGCGAGAGCATTTCGCGGAGATGCAGAAAATTTCGTAATTTTTTCGGAGTTTCGGAATTCCGGGATTTCGGAAATTCAAGATTTCAAGATTTCGGGATATCGGAATATCGAAAAGAAAAGCTCAAACCCCTCAAACTCTCAAACCCTTCAAACCCCTTCCCCATGACCTCTTCTGTCAATCTTTACTCGCTGACTTATCGCGAGAGCCGCAGCTATCTGTTTGCTGCTTTGTTTGTCGTAGGAAACATCCTTCTTCCGCAGTTGTGTCACGTCGTTCCACAGAGTGGGCTCATCCTGCTCCCCATCTACTTCTTCACCCTCATCGGGGCGTATAAGTACGGCTGGCAGGTTGGATTGGCTACGGCGCTGCTTTCTCCTTTGGTTAACTCGGCGCTGTTCGGCATGCCTCCCGTGGCTTTGCTCCCCGGCATCCTGATGAAGTCGGTGCTGCTGGCACTGGCTGCATCCTTCATCGCCCATCGCTATCAGGCTGTCAGCATCCCGCTGCTCCTGGCTGTGGTTTTGCTCTATCAAGTGGTGGGTTCCCTTATCGAGTCGCTGATGCTCGGCTCCCTTGCCCTCGGCTTCCAGGATTTCCGCATCGGCATCCCCGGCATGTTGCTGCAAGTAGTCGGGGGGTACCTTTTCATCAAGTACGTATTGAAGAAATAATTAATGGGAGTTATTGGGAGCTAATGGGAGTTAATGGGAGTTAACGGACGATACCTTGTTTCCGTTCGGTCACGTCCGAGAGAAGCGCCAGGAGGAATTCTGTTCGAGCTAACAACTGATAATTGAACTATCGTCCGTTAACTCCGCGCGTTAGCGCTAACTCCCGCTAACTCCTGTTTACTCCAATTCAAAAAAAAAATAGATATGTTCGCTAACACATTCTTTCCCGAGATACACGGCAACTTCGGCTTCGGCTGCATGCGACTGCCTGAGCAGAAAGGCGGAGGCATCGACTACGATGAGTTCTGCCGCATGGCTGATGCCTTCATCGCTGCCGGATTCAACTATTTCGACACGGCACACGGCTACCACGGCGGCAAGTCGGAGACCACCATTGCCGACTGCGTCTCGGCGCGTTACGACCGCAGCCAGTTCCTTCTGACCAACAAGCTGACCGACCCCTACTTCCACAAGCAGGAGGACATTCGTCCCTTCTTCGAGCAGCAGCTAGCGTGGTGCAAGGTGGAGTACTTCGACTTCTACCTTATGCATGCGCAGGACCGCAACAACTACGTGAAGTTCAAGCAGTGCAAAGCTTACGAGACCGCGTGGCAGCTGAAGGAGGAAGGCAAGATACGCCATTTCGGCCTCTCCTTCCACGACAAGCACGAGGTGCTCGACAGGATCCTCACCGAGCATCCTGAGGTGGAGGTGGTACAAATTCAGTTCAACTATGCCGACTACGAGACCGACACTGTCGAGAGCCGCAAGGTATATGAGGTCTGTGCCAAGCATCGGAAGCCCGTCATCGTGATGGAGCCCGTCAAGGGAGGCAGCCTGGTGAATCTTCCCTCCCGAGCCAACCAGATCCTGCGCGGCCTGCACGGCGGCTCGAATGCCAGTTACGCCATGCGCTTCGCCGGCAGTTTCCCAATGATGACCATGGTTCTGTCGGGCATGAGCAACCTGCAGCAGATGGAGGACAACATCCGAACCATGCAGGACTTCAAGCCCCTCGACGAACGCGAGATGAAGGCGGTCCGCAAGGTGTGCGACATCATCAACGCACAGAACCTCATCCCCTGCACCTCCTGTCGCTACTGCATCGAGGAGAGCACCTGTCCCAAGGGAATCGTCATTCCCGATCTCTTCGCGGCGAAAAACCAGCACGACACCTTCCACAACTGGAACACGAATTTCTACTACGACTGCGTCCTCACTGGCAGCGGACGCGGCAAGGCTTCGGAGTGCATCCAGTGCGGCAAGTGCGAAAAGGTCTGCCCCCAGCATCTTCCCATCCGCGAGCTGCTCCAGAATGT
>JAEEUA010000288.1 GCA_016286775.1 Bacteroidales bacterium | reverse complement strand
AACACTGGAGTTCGTTGAAACTGCTGATACCCTGCTTTTCATAGAATACCGTTCCAAGGCTCTTGACGGCAGCGGCCTCTTCATAGCTGAGTTCGCCGTCTTTGTTCGTATCCCAGTTGGCTACGCAAATAGCCTTAACCTCCGCATCTTCAAATGAGATGTAGTCGGAAGGTTTTGGCGGGCAGATAGCACGCACAGCGAATCCCATGTAGCGGGGGTCGATGTTACTTCGCCAGTAGTCCGAATAGAAGGTGAGGTCAGACGCCTCGTACCCTTGGTACGGGCTGAGGGAGGATGACCAGTATATGCCGGACCTGCCTTCGGCATCGAGACCGTCCTGAACGTGTTTGCCAGCGGCAGGTAGGAAGATTGAGTTGCCGTTCCAACCAGTGACCAGCGTGCCGTATATACCATTTTGCTTTGTCCAGGTTCGAGTGCTATGAGCAAGCAGTTCTTGAATCTGTTCGCTGGAAGGCAAGCGCCACGAACCACCCCACTTCACATGAGCCACGTCGTATTCTGTTCCAGCTATATCATCCCCAATGTAATCGCAATCTTCCCAATTATTTCCATATTTATATGTTTCCCAACTATAAGAATCTTTCTCCTCCGTCTCGCCCCAGGCATAATAGCCACCATATTCCTCGGGAGAGGAGGCACCGACATTCCAGCTCGCCCATTTCGTGCCCGAAGGAAGGCCGAGGTCGATGGCTTCAGCTACGGGACAGTCGGGTTTGGGTGGTTCAGGGGTTATGACGGCGCGTACAGACTGTCCAGCGAGGCGAAGATCAGGCCTCCAATCCCATCCACCGTCACCAAACTGTATGATATAAGCGGTCTCGTAGCTATCTTTACCAGTATCGAACGTAGATGACCAATAATAGCCGTTCATACCCTCAGGATAGTGGTAGTCATCCCAGCGATATCCAGAAGCAGGCAAGAAGATTGTCGCACCATTGGGACCAGTGACGAGTGTGCCAATCACACCATTCAGAGTTGTCCATGTTCGAGTGCAGTTATCAATCAGTTCCTTAATCTGACCAAGTGAAGGCATTTTCCATGAGCTGCCCCACTTGACGTGAGCGACATCGTATTCAGTTCCTGCTATATCATCCCCAATGTGATAGCAGGTTTCCCATGATCCATCACAATAAAGATATGTGCTATCATTATACACCTCCTTCTCCTCCGTCTCACCCCAGGCATAGTAGCCGCCGTTTCCTTCGGGAGCAGAAGCTCCGACATTGCAGCACGACCAGAGGACACCCGAAGGCAGACCGAGGTCAATCATGTGAGGATGATGGTCATCGGGGCAGACGAAATGCGCATATTCATTCGTGTCCAAGGTCTCCAGATCGACAAAGACAAGGCTGTCAATCATCGTAGTCTCAGATTCCGAGGTGATGTTCCACTGCTCCAACGTCATGACCTGTTCAGCATCCTTGTACGTGATATTGGAGATGTCCTTCAGCGCAACGAGCAACGGCTTGGCATAGTTCTGCCGATAAATCAGCAGTGCATCCTGCGTGAACAGAGAGAGGCAGCACACGAATGCGACAAGTATCAACAACAGCTTTTTCATCTCTTCACAATTTTATAGGTTAGACCATCAACCGAAACCACATACACACCCTTGTCAAGGTGTGAAATAGGGAAGGAATAATCGCCAGCTACCTCGATGGTCCTGCTGAATACGAGGACACCACCAAGGTTGTGAATAGCCACTTTGCTACCAGCCTTCAACGAAAGGAACAACAGCATTTCGCCATCGAACTTGAAGGAAGAATCCTTGTCATTCTCGATATTTCGGATACCTTGCGATTCAGGATCCTCATACGTGAATTTGGCCATGTCTTCAAGATCATAGCTCACCGAAACAGTGGTGGTGTTAATCATCAGGCTGTTCTCGCTGAATGTCACCTTAGGTTCTTCACTCAGAGCAAATGCCACCTTGCTGCCGTCCTTTTTCCAGACGACGAGATTAGTCTCGGCTTGGAGAGATAGGCCGAAACAGAGAAGGGATAAGATAAGGGATAGTTTTTTCATCTGATTAGAGGTATTAATGAATATTTCTAATGGCGCAATTTTAATGATAATCTCCAATATATCAAAATTTTCTATTATCCAAATTGCAAAATTCCCCCATTTTTCTTCCCTTTCCCTCAAAACAATCAATTGCACAAAGTCAAAATAAACGCCGATAGTTGATTGTTTGCTAATTATTCAGCAGAAACAGGTCGGCCTCGCCAAGTGGGCAGATAAATGGTAAGCAGAGTTTGTATAAGGGGTAAAATCGATAATTCTTCCCGATTTGAAGAAAAAAGCTCAATCTGTCTCATTTACCGAAGCCGATCGGAAAGTGCTTTATTTTGATCATGGCAACACGCTCTACTATCGATTTATCGGATTTCTGCTTGGACAAGCTAATTCAATCTGGTTAATCCGCGGAATCAGCGCTAATAACGTTTTTATTTCTTGTGAAAATGGCCTCGTCTCTCGCTTCAATAGCGGAGACTTGGCCGGAAAATGTGCTGACTTCAATAGCCAGCAGAAAATGAGCTTTGCAGAAAATTTTTGCTTGTAGCATAAAGAACCTGTCTTTTCTCGCTCAAACTATTCATCCGAAGGCGAGGCATCGTATGGTGTCGCGTTTTTGGTGCTAAATATATAGAAAAATGGTAAAAGTTTTGGTAGTCTCGAATAAATCCCTTATCTTTGCACCACAAATAAACGACAAACATTGCAAAAAAATGCGTTAAAAGGTAGATGTTATATACCTTTGGCCGCAAAATCTTGCATATTTACGATTGCTATGGATAAGATACAAGACATAATGGCTCGTTGGAGAGCTCTACAACCCCTTTCTGACAGAGAACAGGAGTTGCTTAGCCGTCGCTTTACCATTGACTTTAACTACAATAGCAATCATATCGAAGGCAACACGCTGACATACGGCCAGACGGAGATACTCCTGCTCTTCGGAAAGATTGTGGGTGAGGCAGAAGCAAAAGACGTTCAAGAGATGACTGCAAGCAATGTGGGCCTGAAGATGATGAAAGAGGAGGCTCGCCTAAAGGATGTACCTCTTACTCAGAATTTTATTCGAATTCTCCATAAGACTTTGCTTCGTGAGGACTATACCGTCTATCGTAATCTACCAGGAGGTCAGACTACAAGTTACGTGATTCATGCCGGACAGTACAAGACTCGTCCCAATAGTGTTATCACACGCTATGGCGACCGTTTTGAATATGCTTCACCAGAAGAGACTCCAGCCTTGATGACAGATCTTGTGGATTGGTATAACGAAGCAGAGCAATCAGGCAAGTTTACACAAATAGAGCTTGCCGCCATATTCCATTATCGCTAT
>JAEEUA010000287.1 GCA_016286775.1 Bacteroidales bacterium | reverse complement strand
ACCGCAACAACAACGACTCGCGTCTCTCGCAGCGCGCGTTACGCGAACTTTATTTAAAGAATTTCGAGATTGCTGTCAAGGAGTCCAATCCCTGGAGCATCATGACCTCCTACAACCGTGCCCAGGGCCTCTACACCTGTGAGAACGTCGAACTCACCGAGACCATCCTCCGCGACGAGTGGGGATGGGACGGACTGGTGATGAGCGACTGGAATGCCGGCAAGGATGCCGTGGCCAGCATCAAGGCAGGCAACGACATGCTGCAGCCCGGTCAGCCACGTCAGCGCGAGGCACTCCTCAAGGCAGCTCAGGACGGCACACTCTCGATGGAACTCATCGACCGTTCGGTACGCCGCACCCTCGAGTTCGTGCTCAAGTGCCACACCCCCAACGGATATGTCTATCCCAACGAGACCGACCTCAAGGCCCATGCCGAGGCAGTTCGCAAGTTTGGTGCCGAGTCGATGGTACTGCTCAAGAACGAGCCCGTGAAGGGTGGCGCAGTTGCTGCTCTGCCATTCGCTGCCGACAATGTGAAGGGCATCGCCCTTTACGGCTGCACCTCTTATGATATGGTTCCCGCAGCCATGGGCTTCGGTGGCACCAACGTTGGTCCCTACATCGTTAGCCTCGTCGAAGCAGCCCGCAAGGCCGGCATCAAGCCCGACATGAGCCTCGCCAAGACCTACAAGCAGCACATCGCCGACGAGAACAAGAAGAACTATCCCGACGGCATGCCTCCCTTCAGCATCACCGCTCCCCTCCGTGCTGGCGAATGGGTTCCTCAGGCTGACGTACTCGCCGAGAACGTAAAGAACAACGACGTGGCCGTCATCACCCTGGGTCGCACCAGTGGCGAGGGTGCCGACCGCAAGCGCGAGCACTTCTTCCTCACCGACCTCGAGAAGGAACTAATCCACGCCGTAGCCGAGGCCTATCATCAGGCTGGCAAGCCCGTCATCCTCGTGCTCAACGTCTGCGGTCCTGTCGAGACTGCTCCCGTCGCTGCCGAAGTCGATGCCATTCTCTGCGCCTTTGAGCCTGGTCAGGAATGCGGCAACAGCGTGATGGACGTTCTCACCGGCAAGGTGAATCCTTCGGGCCGTCTGCCAATGACCTGGCAGGTTGCCTATGGCGATGCTCCAGCCGACCAGAACTTCCCAGCCGACTACGTATTCGACATGTCGGCCTTCCGCCGCGCCTTCAGTGGTGGCAGCGCCAAGGATGCTGCCGAGCGTGCACAGCGTCAGGCTGAGCCAGTCGAGGTCAAGGACGTCGATTACACCGTCTATGCCGAGGATATCTACGTGGGCTATCGTTACTTCGACACCTATCAGAAGCCCGTCTCCTTCCCCTTCGGCTTCGGCCTCTCCTACACCACCTTCGATTACGAGATCGTTTCGTCGGCTATCGATGGCGACAAATGCCAGATGGAAGTGAAGGTCACCAACACCGGCAAGGTGGCAGGTCGTGAAGTGGTTCAGCTCTACGTCCGCGCTCCCAAGGGCCGCCTCGACAAGCCCAGCAAGGAACTCAAGGCCTTCGGCAAGACCCGCACCCTGAAGCCCGGCGACAGCGAGACAGTCAAACTGACCTGGAACACCATGGACATGGCTTCGTTCGACGAAAAGGCTTCGGCCTGGGTACTCGACAAGGGCATCTACACATGGATGGTTGCTGCCTCATCGGCCGACGTTCGCACCACTGCCACCCAGCGTGTTGCCAAGGCTCGCGTCGAGAAGGTTCACAACGTGATGGCTCCCAAGCAGAAGATTGTGCGCAGCACGATGCTGTCGAAGCGTTAATCCCTTTTTCGATTTTTCGATATCCCGAAATAACGAAATAACGATATACCGGAATAACGGAATACCGGAATATCGGAATACCGAAATCCCGAATTCCGAAAACAACAAAAATTTTTTCCAACACAAATATTTACTAACAAAACCAAAAGCACATGCAAACAATTCAGCTTTGTAAAGTAGGACATGCCTTGCGCACCGTCCTTACCATGCTTTGCCTCGCCATTCTGTTCCCTGTCCTTGCACAGGCTCAGAACCGCGCATCAGGCACCGTGATTGACGAAATGGGCGAACCCATGATTGGCGTAGCCGTCGTCGAAATTGGAACAACGAACGGTACTGTGACCGACCTCGACGGCAACTTCGACCTTGCCGTGAAGGCTGGCGCTACCCTCCAGTTCAGCTTTGTGGGCTACACCACCCAGAACGTGAAGGCCGCTACCGGCATGAAGATCACCCTCCAGGAGGACAACAAGCTTCTCGAAGAGACCGTGGTCATCGGTTACGGTGTTCAGAAGAAGAGCTCTCTTACCGGTGCCGTCAGCTCGGTGAAGAGCGAGGACATGGAAGCCCGTACCATCACCGACGCTTCTCAGGCCCTTCAGGGCAAGACCGCAGGCGTTCAGCTCTCCGGTTCTGCAGGTCCTGGCGGACAGCCCACCGTCCGCATCCGTGGTATCGGTTCGAACGGCTCGTCTGATCCTCTCTACGTCATCGACGGTCGTATCGCACGCAGCATCCGTGGCATCGACCCCAACGACATCGAGTCGATGGAGGTACTGAAGGACGGCGCTTCGGCTGCCATCTACGGTGCATCGGCAGGCAACGGTGTGATCCTCATCACCACCAAGAAAGGTAAGGGCAACGGCCAGATCAAGTACGATATGCAGATCTCAAGCCAGAGCATCGCCAAGGTTCCCGAACTGATGGACTCGCAGGAGTTTATCAACTACTATGTAAAGGAGAGCAACGTGATTGCTCAGAGCAGGATCGACCAGAACTGGGACGGAAAGACCAGCACCAACTGGATTGACGAGCTCTTCGAGAGAAGCCTCATGCAGCGCCACAACCTCACCTTCTCCGCAGGTTCCGACAAGGGTTCGATCTACGTTTCGACCTCTTACCTCAACAACAACGGTACCGTGAAGGGCGACAGCGACACCTTCCGTCGTCTCACCGGCATGATCAATGCTACCTGGAAGATCAAGCCCTGGCTCGAACTGAACACCAACAACCAGATCTCGCACATGAAGATCCAGTCGGTAGGCGAAGGCTCCGAGTATGGTTCGACCTTCTTGACCGCCCTCCAGTTCGACCCATTGACCAAGCCCTACTACACCGTGAACGATATGCCCGCTTCGATGCGCAGAGCCTACGATGCTTGGCAAGCAGGCACAGGTCCACGTCTCTATGGCCCTGGCGACGGCACATTCTACGGCATCTCTCCCTACGTGACCCTTGAGGGTGCCAACCCACTCATCTCACGTGCCGCTTCGTTCAACAAGAACCGTATGTTCAACATCAACGGCACCACCCTGCTCAACTTCACCGCTATCCCCAACGTAGTCATCACCACCCGCCTCAGCTACCA
>JAEEUA010000068.1 GCA_016286775.1 Bacteroidales bacterium | reverse complement strand
TATGAGAGGGAGCATGGAAAGAGGTTGCTCATACGCCGCATCTATGAGATGATTCCTTCGCAGATGGAGAATAAGAAGAAGCGTATCGTGGCTCAAGATATACGCGGAAAGGAGGGTGATCGTTTTGCGCAATATCGGGAGGAGTTCGAATACCTGGTTTCGTCGGGCATCGCGTTAGCAGTCCATGCCATATCCAATCCACGTTTCCCACTGAGCGAATCGCTCCAAAAGAATCTGTTGAAGCTCTATCTGAACGATGTGGGGCTGCTTACAGGACTGCTTTATCACAACAACATTCGTCCAGTGCTCGATGATGTCCGGAGCATCAACCTTGGAAGTGTTTATGAGAGTGTCGTTGCCCAGGAACTACGTGCCCATGGACACAAATTGTTCTACTATGACAATCGGAAACAGGGCGAAGTGGACTATCTGATTGACGACTATACGGCTATGAATGTTCATCCAATAGAAGTGAAGTCGGGTAAAGACTATACTGTTCATAGTGCCCTCAACAATCTTTTGAAGAATAATACGGCTGCAGGGACCGTTATTTCCAATGAACGCGAAATATATGTTGATGGCAAGATCATTTATATGCCTATTTATTTCGTGATGTTCATGGATGCAGACACACCTAAGGCTGATGAGACGGATTATTTATTCTAATTGTCCGATTTTTTTAACACGAATTACCATGAATTAACCACGAATTTTCATGAATTATTTTTTTAAAAAAGATGAAAAATGGAGGGGATTGAATGGAGTCGCTTGATAGCGACTCTGCTGTCTGTCTTAGAGCTGTCAGCCATGAGCGAGCTCCTGTCTGCCTGCTCTAAGCCACCCAGCACCCCTTCAGGGCTTTCATTCAATCCCCTCGAAAATCTTTCAAAAATCCTTAAAAATTTTTGCCTGACCTACCTTTTTGGATAAAATTCTGTTCGTCCATGAAGACGCGGAACAATGGGTTTATAAGATCACGGATTTCACGAATCTTACGGTTTTTCGGCTTGTACAAAGGAGACCAGTGGTCATTGCTGCGCCGACCACTGGGACGGAAACCACGGACGCCTTGCCCTTATAAATCCCACACAGAAACCCTTTATCTTTAACCACGAATTTAACGAATCCTCACGAATCTTTTTTCTTGTCCCAACCACACACATTCGTGTAGATTCGAGAGATTCGTGGTCTTAAAAAATAATTCATGAAAAATTCGTGGCTAATTCATGGTAATTCGTGTTAAAAAGAAAAACCAGTGTGTGAGAGATTCGTGGTCTCAACATCTCCTTTGACCCCACCCTTTTCTGTGATTTCCGTGATTTTCTGTGTGCCCTAATACGGACGAGCATCCGTGCTATCCGCGCTGAGTGCGGCGAAGAAACGCACTCAGCCTCCCACCCACTGATATCCGTTTAATCTTGGTTATCCGTGATCTGCTAAACTATTTATATTTTTGGTGAAAATGGCCGCGTCTCTCGCTTCAATAGCGGAGACTTGGCCGGAAAATGTGCTGCCTTCAATAGGCAGCAGAAAATTTGCACTTCGTGCAGAAAATTCGCCTTGATCTTTTTCCTCTCTACAGATTGCTCTGATTAAACGGATTATTTGTTTGGCCAAGCATAAGCCTGAAAGGCTGAAAAGAGTACAGGCGGGGGTGAAGTGACCGAAGGGAACAAGCCCCCGTTATATAAGGTCCCCAACAAAGGAGTGCTGAAGGCACGAAAGATCTTTCGCCCTTACAGGGCTTTAGTGTATGTTGGGTGTCCAATACCGGGGGCTAATGCCCCCGTCTGTGTTCTTGTCGCCCCTTCGGGGCTGTTATCTCGTTCCGACCATACACCAATCCGATAAATCGTTTTGACGTTAATCACATATCCTCCATCGACAATCCTTCGATAGTCACCTCCCGTCCACGGAACAAATGATGCTGCATCATCTCTACCTTTTCGCGCAGTCGCGCAGGATTGTATTTCTGGGCATTTCGCTTCACCTCGTAGGCCTCCACCTGGCCATCCAGGCGCTCTGCCACGATGTCAATCTCAAAGTCATCGCTCTTACCCTTGGCATTGGTGCCGCCGCTCTGCCACCATCCACCGATAGTCTTGTAGTTGTGACTCTCCATCATCTTCTGTCTGAACCAGCGCTCCAGAGAAATACCCGAAAAAATAGTATAATCGTCCGCCATAATCTTCTCCAGGGCAGGCAGATTCTGTATCTCAATCAGCGAACTGTAGCGATGGATATAGCGGAACCAGAAACGAAAGAAATTATCCTGAATCTCGTAGCGCACGGTCTGGCTGCCCTCCTTCGCACCCACAGGACGTTTCTTCCTGATGATGCCATATTTCTCCTCCAGCACCTTCAGCTGACCTCCCAGGCTCTTCACACCCAACGAGGCCTCAATCTCGCCCTGAGTCACATCACCATGGGCTATCTGATCCAGAATACTGAAATACGTGCCATATTGTTTGCCAAATTCCTGTATCAGCACCGACCGCCCCTCATCGATGAAGAAACTATCACCGCTTCCACACACATAGTGGAGCATCTTACGAACATTGGTACAGCGATTGTTCATCAGTATCTCGATGTATCGGGCAACGCCGCCCGTAATAGTCCACAGTGCAAGCAGATCATCATTCGTATAGTCCGGCTTGTAGTCACTCAGTATCTCGCGCATCGTAGCAGTGGTGAACGGTTGCAGTCGGATGGTGCAGTCATCACGGCCGAACAGCGGCTGCTCCTCATCCTTGAAGATCTTCTCCATCATGCGGAAGATGCTGCCCGAAACCACCAGGCAAACGTGAGTCTCCTTCTTATACCGGTCCCACAACTCCTGCATGTCGCTGAACACCTCGGCATTTACGTTGTCAAACTCCTGGAACTCGTCGATGAACAATGTGAAATGACGCCGCTTGCCAATCTCGAATAGAAGATGCATCAGTTCGCGGAAGGAAGTAATACCTTCAGGTACATATTCGTTCAACTTGGTGCGAACCTCTTCGCAGAATGTCCTCAGCAGTGAAGCCTCCGTCTTGCGGCCCACGAAGAAATAAAGCCCAGGTCCCTGCTCCTTGGTCTCCTCCATCAGCCGATAAACCAAACTCGTCTTGCCGACACGTCTTCTGCCCGTCAGCACCACAAATCGGGAATAGTCCTCAAATGCCTGACGCTGCATCTCTACGAGCTGCGCCATCTCTCCCTCTCTATTATAGAACCGCTTCATAGTACCAAATATTTATCGTCGTAAATTTTACCGCCATTGAATTTCAATATATGGCGATGCAAAAATATGATTAAAAGGGATATAATCCAAATATAGCATCGAAAAAAATAAAAAACTCAACGAAATTACCCCATTTCCCCTCCATTTGTACCCCAAATCAATCAATTCCGAAGGTGAAAATGGCCGTTGGCGGTTCTTTAACACGAATTATCATGTAATTGATCACGAATTTTTCATGAATTATATGTTTTTAGAACACGAATCGTGCGAATCTACACACTCCTTCTCTCTCTACAGATTCAACAGATTTATCGGATTTTTTGTTTGACCGAGCCTAAGCCTGAAAGGCTGCCAAGACTACAGGCGGGGGTGAAGTGACCGAAGGGAACAAGCCCCCGTTATATAAGGTCCCCAACAAAGGAGTGCTGAAGGCACGAAAGATCTTTCGCCCTTACAGGGCTTCCTTTTTGGGGGGATTCGTATACCGGGGGCTTACACCCCGTCTGTGTTCTTGTCGCCCCTTTGGGCTGTTATATCGTTCCGCCCATACACCAATCCGATAAATCTGCTAAATCCGTAGCGCTATTAAATTATGTTTGGGGCCGGATGGATTTTCTGCACGAAGTGCGATTTTCTGCAGGTATTGGACCTGCACATTTTCCGGCAGAAACAACCAGGCCATTGGGGCCGAGGTTGTCTGCCTTTTTCACCTTACATTCAATGTTGTCGCTACGCTCAAAATCTAACAAAATATAATTTAAAAATCTTTCAAGGGATTGCTTGATTTTTGATGAGATTTTTGAAAGATTTTGAGCGGAGCGACCAATGGCCGAGGTTGTCTGCCATTTTTACCTTACCTTAAACTTGCCTTCTCAACACCCATTCGTGTAGATTTGAGAGATTCGTGGTCTAAAAAAATAATTCATGAACAATTCGTGGCTAATTCATGGTAATTCGTGTTAAAAAGAAAAACCATCCGTGTTATCCGCGCTGAGTGCGGCGAAGAAACGCACTCAGCCTCCCCTTCTACCCACTGATATCCGATTAATCTTGGTTATCCGTGATCTGCTAATCTATTATCGTCCTTTTTCGTCTTTTCGTCCTTTTTCGGAATTACTTTTAGGGTATATTTTCACCCTATTTGCTTCAATGTCTTGTCGCCTCTTTGGGGCTTTCCATGAATACACATTATATAATATAGGAGAAAGTGGCGATGGAGGTGACGACAATGGACTAGATTGGACCTTATTGTATTATAGACAAAATGGTTTTCCCCACGAAATACGGCCTATTTCGAGGTGTGCGTGGATGCGTGAGGCTATTGGATGTCAGGAATTCGGAGGGATATTGTCATTTTTTTGGAAGAAAATGCCGCCCGACGCGACAAGTTTTGAGGGAGCTCCTGATAGTTGTCGCGATATGCGGGGTCGGTCGCTATATCGGATGCAGAAAGTGGGGAAAAAACTTGCAGGGTCCGGAAATGAGGCCTATCTTTGCACCATCAAAAATACAATAACAACTAAAAACATTACCATTATGACAACAAGAAAGAATCTGGTAAAGCAGGTGCGCACAAGCATCCTTACCGCAGCGATCCTCAGTCTGGGCTTCTCATCCTGCAACGATGAAGACAACCAGTTCGAAGAGTTAACCCCTCAGTCCAACAAGGTCGTGGGAACCTGGTACGACGAGTACTTGGGCTCGGGTATCCTTGGTGAAGGCGAAGACGCCATCCCCTACGACAAGGTGGTCCGCGTGGCCTACTTCGAGAAGGACGGAACGGGCAACTGGTTCCACTACTACATCAGCGACGACGAACCCATCAAGGCCGATGCCGGACACTTCGAGTGCGGCTTCAACTACTCGGTCAACGCCGATGGCACCGTGAACATCCACAACAGCGACCTCTCCAGCTCAGGCAATCATGTCAGCAGCTGGTCGTTGCAAAGCGTTGACGGCAAGCTGGTTGGCGAGGAGGACCAGAACTCCTTCGACATGGAGCTGGCCAGCGCCGAGCAGCAGGAATATGCCAAGCAGCTGTTCCGTGCCATCAACGGCGGTTTCGAGGGCGAAGGCCTTAACGCCAACGACTACAAGGTTATCTTCAACGGCAAGGAATCCGACGCCTTTACCTATGAGAACTGGCGCAGTCACAAGAGCATCGTCATCAACGACGCCGGCAACAGGAGCATCCAGGTGAATGGTGAGGAGTGGCAGGGCTTCAGCCTCGTCTCACTGCCCAACTCCACCAAAACGAGTGAGAACTCCAACATGCCTAGCAGCGTATGGGAAGATGTATGGAACGGCAGCGACTGGGAGCTCGCCTTCAACACCTGCGGCTACGACCAGCTGGAGCACGGCAGCTATCTCGGTTTCTACAACAAGTACAAGGGCATCGTCCGCGTATTCGCCTACATCGACAGCAAGGCCAATACCACTGCCAGCGACCACGAGTGGGGCATCCAGATGGCCGACGAGCTGGCACAGCACTCCACCTTCCGTTACGGCGTGCCTCTGGACCGCAGCATCAAGGACAAGCGCGCTATGGGCCAGAACGGCGACATGGCACAGGTGACCACCCCATGGCAATCGTCGAGCGCCATCAAGGGAGGACTGCAGCCCAGCATGGGATGGTGGGCGTTCGACATCGACCTCTCCGTCTATCGCGGAGCCGACGTCAAGCGCATCAGCGACTTTGTGGGCACCAGCAAGGACCTGTTGAAGCTGCGCTGCCTGGGAATCTCCGAAGAAACCGTGGATCTCATGAGCAATTTGCGTGGACAGCTTGACGGTACCATCAGCCTTGAGAAGACATCGGTCAGCAGCAGCAGCGGCATATTCGCCGGCCTCGAGGATGTGCTCGGCAAGGCCAACGGCATCAAGGAGCTCTACGACCTGGGCACGAAGATGATGAACCCCAACCCGCTGGAGGCCATCGGTACAGGCATCGAGCTCGCCAAGAAGGGCTGTGACCTGTTCGGCGTCGACTACGGTGCTACAACAGAAGGCAAGGACGGGTACTCGGGCGAGATCAGCATGGACCTGACTGCCGAGATCAATACCTCAGGTATCCTCTCGGGGGCTACCACCGTCAGCGGCAACGCATCGCCATCACTCAAGGCCAACGCGTTCATCATCAACAGCGAGAACTGCCAGACACTCGGCGAGGGCATCTGGAACATCAAGAACACCCCGAAAGTGTATGTGGTCAACGACTTGCGCGTCGATTGGAGAAGACAGGATAATGATGGAAATGGATCGAATCGTAATTTCCTGGCTTACCCCTGGATCTATAGTCCCTTTGACGGTGCAGCAAATATATATCCCAACCGAAAAGATTTTGCAGCCGACACCAAGCCGTTCCGTGGCCTGCTCTGCATCTTCGACCCCAGCAACATCGAGGTGGAGCTGAACCCCAACATCTTCCCCGAGGGAACAAACTACAAGGTAACTGCCGTCTGCGGCGTACGCAAGGGCATGAAGTTCGGCAGCACCGAGGGCTACCGCACGGCACAGGGTCTGAGGAGCAGCCAGTTCGAGATCGGATGCGACCGCTATAATTCCCACATTTCCGACCGCCCGCTGACAGAGGCTGCCTTCGACGGACTCTACGGATTCGGTTCCAAGAACATTCCCCGTGGCTATAAGACTGGCGCCAAGTTTGACGTAGAGACCTACGATGGACGACAGGTCGGCGTATTTGGACGCGGCGACAGCGAATTCCTCCTCGAGCCGATGGGTCTGGTTGGCGGCAAGGACAGGGACGACTGGATGTACTACATGCTGCCCGCTTACGAGGTGACCGTCACCGTAACAGTCGAACACGAAGGAAGGACGTTCGTCTATAGCCGCACCTACCTGCCCGAATTCGTGACGTGCAGAGCACACGAGCTGGAGAAGGTGTACAACAACGCCAAGAAAGCCGACAAGACCCACTTCACAGCCATGTACGACAGCCAGATGGCTCGCATCCAAAGCGTCCGCGCATGGATTGCTCGCACTCCAATTAGCGACAACTCTATATCTCTTTATTGGAGTTCTTGCCCTAAAGATGGCTATACAAGCGAAGAAAATAGTGGCTATTCTCTTATCGATGGAAATCCCTCAACGTACTGGTTTAGCAAAAAGGCCACAAGAATTGAGATTAACGGAGGTGAAAACTACCATCCTTCTGCAGTAGGTTCCCACACTGTTTCATGGGTGGAATTCCATACATTCTTCTGCAATGCTCCGAAGAGCTTTACCATCACCTGCAGCAAAAAAACTCGCAATATACCCAAGAATTTCCGTCTCATTGCCAAGAAGGACAAGAATGACAAGTGGGAGACTATCTTCTACGATCGCATCAACGACAAATTAGAACCGAAGGAAGGGGCAACGCTGACACTCGACATCCAGAAGCCTGGCAATTACAAGTATTACCGCATCGAGTGCTCTGGCAACGCGATTGACTACAGCCTCGCCGAGTTCAAGCTCAACTACTAATAATCCCCTCACCCTCACAAATGAAAAGCGAGCCGAAAGGCCCGCTTTTCTTGTGAAGAAAGTGGGCATACTGGCGGAGAGAAAGACAAACTATTTTCGTAAAATCTGTTAAATTTGCGGCATGAAGGCTCATTTTTGACGAATATGTCCAAATAATGTGTAACTTTGCGCAGTGATCTTATAAAACTAAACTATCCCATCCAACTATTTTTTGCCATTACCCATGGATCGATACCCCACCCGTAAAAGCCTTGCGGCATCCCTGCTGGCTACCGTATTGCTCCTCAGCAGCCACACGACTGCTGCAGCCGACGAACACGACTTCATGCACCACCTGTATGACTACATCGAGAACCTGGACGTCTTCGAGCTCAACCAGGAGGAGGGCCGTGCCTACTACATCCCCGAGCACCACCAGCTCCTGAACGGGACGTGGAAGTTCTGCTTCGCCCCTACTCCCGAGGGCATCCCCACCAACTTCTTCGAAGAGAAGTTCCCCGACGCGAAATGGGCAAGCATCGAAGTGCCTTCGAACTGGGAGATGCAGGGATTCGGCGACCCGATGTTCCGCAACGTGACCTCCCCCTTCAAGCCCAATCCGCCCTACGTGCCGCGCGACTACAACCCGACGGGAGCCTACCGCACCACGTTCACCCTTCCTGCAGCCTGGCAGGGCGAAGAGGTCTTCCTGCGCTTCGAAAAGGTGGCTTCGGCCTCGTTCCTATGGGTCAACGGACACGAGGTGGGCTACAACGAGGGTGCCCAGGAGCCTGCCGAATACAACATCACCCCCTACCTCAAGAAGGGGCGCAACGTGCTGGCGATGCTCGTGATCAAATACAGCGACGGCTTCTACCTCGAAAGCCAGGACTACTGGCGCCTGGCAGGCATCTTCGACGACGTCTATGTCTATGCCACCCCCAAGACTCGCCTATTCGACTGGTACGTCACCACCGACCTCGACAGCGAATACAAGGACGCCAACCTCAAGCTGGCCTGCACCGCCCGCCGCTATGAGGGAGCCACCCACGTGAGCGGCCTGATGGTGAAGGCGCAGGTGCTGGATGCCGAGGGACGGGAGGTGGCCCTGATGCAGAGCAAGCCCGCTGCCTTCGAGGCAAACGCCGACACGGTGGGCCTCACCCTGACGCAGCACTTCACCGACCCGCTGAAGTGGACTGCCGAGACGCCCAACCTCTACACCCTCGAGATGCAACTCTACGACGCCCATGGCAACGTCATCGACCGTGCCCGCCAGGACCTGGGCTTCAAGGAGACCGAGCTGATTGACAACGTCTTCTACCTGAACGGCGTCAAGCTGAAGGTCAATGCCGAATGTTCGCACATGCAGGACCCCGTGGGAGGACATTGCGTCGGCGACGAGCTCGTGCAGAAGGACATGACCATCCTGAAGCAGTTCGGCTTCAACGGCGTGCGCACCTCGCACTATCCCCCTGTGCCGCGCTACCTGCAGTTTGCAGCACGCTACGGCCTCTACATCATCGACGAGACGGGCGACGAGGCCCATGCCACCGAATTCGTCAGCTCCGACCCGCGCTGGATACCGATGTACCGCGAACGGGTACGTCGCATGGTGCTGCGCGACCGCAACCAGCCTGCCGTCCTCTTCTGGAGTGCCGGCAACGAGAGCGGCGAGGGCCCGAACATCGGCGAGGTGATCAAGGAGGGACGCAAGTATGACGCGACACGCTACTGGATGTACGGAGGCAACGCCTACAGCCATCCTGCCGAGGACATCATCGGCCCGCGCTACCCCACCCCGATGGCGCTTGAGATGAAGGTGGGACACCACGCCGACGGCGACGTGCGCCCTTCGTTCATGGACGAATACATTTCGGTGGCCGGCAATGGAGGCGGCTTCCTCGACGAGATGTGGAACACCATCTATCGCTACGACCGCACGATTGGCGGCGCCCTCTGGGACTTCGTTTCGCCAGGCCTTGCCGAGACCACCCGTTCGCTGAAGGACCTTTCGCCGAAGAACACCCCCGCCCACATCATGGGACGTGCCAAGCTCATTGTTCCGGATGTGCAGCCCGCTTCGACCGACAAGAAGATGCTCCGCAAGAACCACGTCATCGACCTGAACGGCCACGACCAGTGGGTGGAGGTCTATCGCTCGAAGGACCTCGACATCGAGGGACAGGCTCTGACCATTGCCTTCGACGTGTTCCCCCGCGAACTCGTCAGCTCGTGCGGCTCGTTTGTCACCAAGGGCAGCTGGCAGTTCGGCGTGCAGCAGAAGGGCAAGGATTCGATCGTGTTCTACCTCAACACCAACAAGGCTCCTGCTTCGGCCATCCCCTATGTCGATCCGAACCATCCCTACTACCACTGGGTACTGGCGAGCGTGACGCCCAAGTTCTACAAATACAGCCTCACGGCTCCCCTTCCTGCCGACTGGGAGCAGCACTGGCATCGCGTAGTTGCCCTCTACGACGGTTCGAAGATGACGCTTTCGATCGACGGCAGCGTGCTGGCCGAAACCGAGGCTGCCGGCTACATCATCAATGCCCCCTACCCGGTGAACATCGGACGCAACGAGGAAGTGCACGGACAAGAGACCAACGTCCACATCTGCGATGCGCAGCTGGACAATGTTGCCATCTGCGACAAGGCGGTGGAGGGCGGTGCACCCACGCCGAGTGAGGCCCTGCTCTACCTCGACTTCGAACAGGAGACTTTGGGCAATCCATATTACAGCTACGGCATCGGAGCACGCACCTACGGCACCATCTGGCCCGACCGCACCGTGCAGCCCGAGATCTATCAGGTGAAGAAGGCCACCCAGCCCATCGCGTGCAAACTGATCAATGTCGATAATCGCACGGTTGAAGTCTGGAACCGCAACCACTTCCTGAATGCGAATCATTACGAAACGATCTGGCAGCTGCAGGAGGACGGCGACGTGCTGCAGGAAGGCTCCCTTTCGCTCGATATTGATCCTTTGACACGAAAGGTGGTCAAGGTGCCTTTCGACATGCCTCAGATCAAACCCGGCAAGGACTATCGCCTGCTGATCAGCTCACACCTCAAGGAGGACGAGATCTGGGCACAGAAGGGGCATGAGGTGGCTTTCGACCAGCTGGACCTGCCCTGGCACCAAGAGGCCCTCGCCAGCGACAAGACCGTGGGTGACGTCCACCTCGACGAGGACGACGACTGCATCCGCGTCCATGGTTCGGACTTCGTCTATACCTTCTCGAACGACGGCGAGCTTTTGGGCATCGAGGTGGCCGGACAGGAACTCCTTCGGGAACCTTTGAAGCTTAACTTCTGGCGTGCCCCTGTGGCCAGCGAACTGGACAACTGGAGCTGGCGCAACATCAACTACACCAAGCAGGAGAATTGGAACGGCGAATGGATTGCGAACGAATGGTACAGCAACCAGCTCGACAAGACCACCCGCCTGCCCCTCACCTGCCGCGCCTTCGAACAGGACGGACAGGTCTATCTGGAGGTGCGCTGCTTCACCCTCTATGGCGAAGCGGAGTCGAAGGCACTCGATGCCTACATCTTCGGCACCAACTACAAGGGCTATGAGGAGACCTACAGCTACCGCATCAACGGCGATGGCACCATCCACCTGCAGCACAGCGCAGCTCCCGAATCGCAGCAGCCCTATCTCCTGCCCCGCATCGGCCTGACGCTGACGCTCGACGAGACCTTGCAGCAGGTGAGCTACTACGGACGCGGCCCCGAAGAGAACTATCCCGACCGCAAGACCGGCCAGCGCTTCGGCGTCTATCAGACTACCGTGGACGAGATGTTCGAGCCCTATCTGATCCCCGAGGACTGCGGCCTGCGCTGCGACACCCGCTGGGTGACCTTCCGCAACGAGGCGGGCCTTGGCCTGCAGTTCGGCATGGACGAACGCTTCAACTTCAACGCCTACAACTACAGCACCGACAACCTGACGCGCGCGGTCTATCAGTACCAGCTCAAGCGCCAGCAGGGCATCACCCTCAACCTCGACTATTCGACCACAGGTGTGGGCTGTGATGCCTGCTACGTGCTGGCTCCCTACCAGACCAAGCCTCTCAGCTATCGACGCAATATCGTGATCAAACCGGTGCGATAAGGACTGGCCCCTTGTACATAGCAAAGCCCCGACCATGGTTCGATGGTCGGGGCTTTGCTATATATTGACAGCCATACACGGCTGTCACGTTGACTGCGAGGAAGGGGCGCCTTGTCGGGTTGACAGCCAAGCTTGGCTGTCACTTTGACTGCGAGAAGGGGAGCGCGGGGCTCACTTCAGCTGCTTGCGGACGTGGTTGATGCGGACGAAGGCGGTGTAGTTGGCGAGGACAGCGATGATGATCTGCGGGACAAGGAGGAACCACATCGGGTCGAAGGTGTCGCGGCAGGCATCGGCACAAAGACCGCAGAGGATGGCGCCCACGCTGGTGAGGACCACACGTTCGGGGCGCTGCATCAGGCCCACCTTGCACTCGACGTCGAGTCCCTCGGCACGGGCACGTACGTAGCTCACCATGATGGAGCCGATGAGCGAGAGGAACGTGATGACCGTGGCAACGGGATGGCCCGTTTCGATGAAGTAGAAGGCAATGCCGCTGAGCGTGAAGAGCTCGGAATAGCGGTCGAGCACCGAGTCGTAGAATGCACCAAACGTGCTCGACAGATTGCCTACGCGGGCCATGCGGCCGTCCACCATGTCGAGGATGCTGAAACCAATGATGACCCAACCGGCCAAACCTACCCACCAGTAGCACGAGGCGGGCACATAGAGCGCCGAATAGATCAGGATAGCTGCGGCTGCAATATTTCCCAGAAGGCCCATGGTCGTGATCATATTGGGCGTCACGCCAAGGCGTATCATAAAGCGGATGCTGGGATCGAGTATCCGGTAAACCATTTGCTGGATACCATCACGAAGGTGATCGTAGAGACTCTTTTTCATATCTTATAGTTTTTTTGACGATAAGTTCACCTCTTATAGTTTGGACGAAAAGTTCACCCGAAATCAAAAGAACTGACGGCACACCATCATGACCACCAGGCCATAGATGCCCGACAGGATGTCGTCCATCATGACGCCCCATCCACCCGGGAACGACTCCATCCAACGGATGCCCAGCGGCTTGAAGATGTCGAACAGACGGAACAGGGCAAATGCCATCACCACATAAACCCAGAAACGCGTGGTGGTCCACGGCTCGTTGGGCACTGCCAGCAGGCAGATCCACGTGCCTACCACCTCGTCGATGACAACTCGTTTCGGGTCCTCACCCCAGAACTTCTCGAGCCGGTTGATGGGCTGGATGCTCAGCAGCGTGAAGGCCACAATGCAGACGGCTGTCAGCACCTGCAGGGTCCAGAAGTCGAGCAGCGCAAAGCCAGCGAGCCACAGCAGCGTGGCTGCTGCTGCCCCCCACGTTCCGGGGGCAACGGGCAGAAGGCCGGAATAGAAGCCTGTGGCCAGAAAGACATCGAGGGGACGGGGACGGGACATGAGGGAGGGTGTGTGGGTTTGAGGGTTAGGAGGGCAGCCAAGGACGGCTGCCACGGAGACGGGGTTCGAGAGTCAGGACGGCAGCCAAGCTTGGCTGCCACGGAGACAAGGGGGCGAGAGCGGGGCGGTCTGGGACGAAGCGCGGGGCGAAAGCGGGGGCCTGTCGGGGACGAAGCGCGGGGCGAGAGCGGGGGCCTGTCAGGGGGCGAGGTAGAGCTTGTAGCGGCGGTTGAGGCGTTCGAAGAGCCAGATGCCGAAGAGGGAGACAAGGATGCCTGCGAGCACATCGAGGATGTAGTGATGTGCTGAATAGACAGCTGCGAACCACGTGCCCAAGGTGATGAGCCAGAAGATGACGAGCACCACCTGATTGACTCGATAGCGCATCGCATAGAGCGTGGCGATGAACATATAGGCGGCATGCAGCGAGGGCATGGCTGCGAAGACGTTGGCGTTCTTGTCGTAGAAGGCATGGTAGAACGGGACGTGCGTCAGGGCATCGAAGCGTGCCAGGCCTGCACAACTGCCCGGGGTGGTGAAGTCAGCCTCGAAGCCATGGTTGATGGCATACCAAGGCGGGGCAGCGGGATGAACGTAATAGATGACGAACCCCACGAGGTTCACCATCAGGAAGCCCCAACCCATGCGCAATGCCCGGTCGATGCGGCCCTGACGTGTCAGCCAAAGGGCATAGCCCATCGGGACAGGCAGCCAGCACAGATAGCTGAAACCGGCAATAAAGTCGAGCACAGCATGGTGATGATGCTGGAAATATGCCCCAGGAATCACCTTCGTCGCCCCATCCATCACGCCGAACAGCTGCAGCTCCAGGTCGTGGAGCGGACGGATGTCGATAGGGCTCACCTTGTAGTTGGGATAGAGTCCCAGCGACCCGTAGATGGCGAAATAGACAAAGAACGGCAGGAGGGCCAGCAGATAGGTCCCGATGCTGATGTCGTAATACCTTTTCTTCGGCATAGTCACTTGCGCATAATTCCCTACTTGGCCAGCACGATGCGGAAGCCGCAGTGCATGATGACGCTCTGCAGGTTCTCCTGGTCGATTGAGCCGCGTTTATATTCCTGACGACTGGCCGAGCCGAAGGCAAACGTGTTCGACTGATACCACGAGCCGCCTCGCAGGATGAGCGTGTCACCCACATAACCCTCGGAAGCATGGAGCGGCAGATGACGGGCATCGAAGGCCGCATTGGCGATGCTGTCGCGATAGGTGTAGCGATAATAGGTGTTGAGCACCCATTCGGAAGCATTGCCTGCCATGTCGTAGAGACCCAGTTCATTAGGCTCGAGTTCGCCATGGGGATGCATACCGAACTTCTTGGCTCCCAGACCTACGGTGAACGCATTGCCCGAATACCAGGCCACCTCGCTGTAGGAGTCGCTGCCCGGATAGCGGAAGCCGCGGCTATACATGCCACCACGGGCTGCACACTCCCATTCGGCCTCAGTAGGCAGACGGAAGCGATAGCCTTCGCTGTTGGGCATGTTGCAAAGCTGGTTCAGACGCTCGCAGAAGGCCAGCGCATCCTCGTACCAGACGTTATAGGCGGGATAGTCGTTGCCCCGTCCTACGGCAGCATACCAGGCGCTGTCGCGACGATCGTTGGCCGTCACCTCGATGCAGCGGCGACCTGTCGGCCAGTTGCCTTCGCCCATTACGGCTGTCCATTCGGCCTGGCTCACCTCGAACTTGCCGATGTAGTAGTCGTTGGGCATGCACATCTCGGTGACAGGACCCACCCAGAGGTGGCCATTGTCCGAACCGGACGTCTCGGGCATGCGGTAGATCTGGGCGTAATAGATGGTATCGACCTTGACCGAACCATTGGGCAGGGTATGACGATAGGAGCGCTTGTCGGTGAGGTGGACGTAATCCACAAAATCGTTGTTCTTCGTGAAGGAGACCACCCCATTCTCGTCGGTGAAGGCCGTGAGCTTCATCGAGTCGCGAGCTGTGTAGGACGTGTTGTAGTTGGCACGGGCCGACGAACGCGACTGGGCTCCCATATAGAACTGGCAATGCTCAACCTTCACCATGTTGTCGAGCAGGCTTCCGATGACAGAGCGCTGCGACTCGGACAGCGAATTGCTCAGGCTGACCTGCCCCACGGAATAGGTCTGTGCCGTATAGTCGAGAGAAGGGTCTTCGGCATCACAAGCAGCCAGCAGGACACACACCAGGGTGAATAAGAGGGATGTATATTTGTTCATTCTGCGTTTTATTAGCTATAGTTCGGGCGCAAAGTTACTAAATTCCGCCGAAATGGCAAAATCTTAGCCCCCGATTTAATCATTTTTGTGCTAATTTGCGAACAGAAAGTGAAATTTAGCACATTATTTTAGCAATTTATTCATTTTTATCGGGCTGGAATGATGCACGAATCGGAATTTTTCCTATCTTTGCAAACCCGTTATCCCTACAACTTCGACAAAAACATGCCCATCCACCCCTCCAAGGACCGTCCGCTCAACATCTACCGTGCCTCAGCCGGCTCGGGAAAGACTCACCTGCTCACAGGCTTCTACCTGAAACTGCTTTTCGACCCGCAGCTGCTCCCTCCGACGCATTCGGGCGAGATGAAGTTCAGCGAAATCCTGGCCGTGACCTTCACCAACAAGGCAACCGGCGAGATGAAGAGCCGCATCATCGAACAGCTGTTCCGCCTCAGCCAGGACCCTGCCAAGTCGGACTATTTCGCAGACATTGCCCCGGTGTTCGCCAAAAGCAACCTCCACGAACCAGACGAACTGCAGCGAGTCGTCGCACAAATCCGCAAGAAGGCCACCCAGCTGCTCGTCCAGATACTCAACGAATATTCGGCGTTCAACATCTCGACCATCGACAGCTTCTTCCAGCGCATCGTGCGCAGCTTTGCCCGCGAACTCAACATCCCGGGCAACTACGAGGTGGAACTCGACTCCGACCGGGTGCTCGAGGCGGCTGTCACCAACTTTCTGGACAAGCTCAGCCGGAAGGACGCACGCGACATCTTCGACTGGATGGTGAGCTTCTCGGAAAAACGCATCGAAGAGGGCTCCGGCTGGGACTTCCGCAACGGCCTCATTGCCCTGGCCAAGAAGGTGCTGAACAGCGAAACCTACCGCCAGCACAGCGAAGCAATCCGCGAGTTCACATCCGACAAGCCGCGCCTCAACCAGTATGCCCAAATGCTCGACAAGCTGGTGCGCGACTGGCGCGAAAAGGCCAAGAGACTGGGCGAACGGGGTAAGGAGCTGATGGAACTGAACGGGCTGCAGCCCAGCGACTTCAAGAACGGGGGGTCGGGCACAGTCTCCTATTTCGACAAGCTTCTGGCAGGTGAGAAGGACCAGCCCGCCAAGCGCTTTGCTGAGGTCATCGAAAACCCCGACGCGCTATTCAAGACCGCCGTTTCGCAGAATGTCAAGGATGCCTTCCTGCTGCTGATGAACGAGATCTATGCCCACGTAACAGGGCCCG
>JAEEUA010000286.1 GCA_016286775.1 Bacteroidales bacterium | reverse complement strand
GCATTCCGGCTTTGGAACACCAATACGCACATCTACATCCCTTACTTCACCAGCCAGAAAGGCTACGGCATCTACTGGGACAATGCCGGCGAAACATTCTGGAGCGACGATGCGAAGGGTACTACCCTGTGCAGCAGTGTGGCCGACGGCGTGGATTACTATTTCCTCTACAAGGACGGCACGCAGGACGGCGTAGTGGAGCAGATCCGTCTGCTGAGCGGCCAGGCCACGATGTTCCCGCTCTGGGCCTACGGCTACTGGCAGTGCCGCGAGCGCTACAAGACGCCCGACGAGCTGTCGGGTGTGCTCGACGAATACCGCAAGCGTGACATCCCCATCGACGCCATCGTGCAGGACTGGCAGTACTGGGGCTGCGACTCGAACTGGAATGCCATGAAGTTCGAGAATCCCCATTACCTCAACAAGATCGGCGACCCCAAGCAGATGCGCTATCTGCCCAACGACGAGGATCCTGCCGCCGAAATTGCCAAGGTCAAGGCCCAGGGCGCTCCGCGTCTGACCACACCGCAGCAGATGGTCGATTACGTGCACAGCCAGAATGCTCATCTGATGATCACGCTTTGGCCCGACTTCGGCCCCTGGACCAAACAGTACAAGGAGCTCGACAAGTTGGGTGCCCTCCTGCCGTTCGACACCTGGCCCCGCAACCGTGGCGTGTTGGTCTATGACGTGTTCAACCCCAAGGCACGCGACATCTACTGGAAATACCTTACCAACCTCTACCGCATGGGCTTCGATGCCTGGTGGACCGATTCGACCGAACCCGATCATTTCGAGAAAGAGGGCGATTCGGACTACATGACCTACGACGGCTCGTGGCGCAGCGTCAAGAATGCCTTCCCGCTGGTTCACAACCGGGGCATCTACGACCACCAGCGCGCCACGAAGGGCAATGCCAAGCGCTCGCTGCAGATGACGCGTTCGGCGTCGTTCGGCATCCAGCACTACGGCACATTCTCGTGGAGCGGCGACATCGTGAGCAACTGGGCCGACATGCAGAACCAGGTGCCCTCGGGCCTCAACTACGTGATTTGCGGCATCCCGATGTGGAACACCGACCTCGGCGGCTTCTTCGGCTGGGACTTCCGCAACGACCCCAGCACCCCCTATGCCCAGGAGCTGATGGTGCGCTGGATGCAGTGGGGCACGTTCATGCCCCTGATGCGCAACCATTGCTCGTCGCCCATGATGAGCGAGATCTGGCACTACGGCGAGCCCGGCTATTGGGCCTACGATGTGCAGAAGCATTTCATCGAACTGCGTTATCGCCTGTTGCCCTACATCTACAGTCAGGCGGGTGCCACCGTGCAGCGCAGCGACCTGATGATGCGTCCGCTCGTGATGGATTTTGCCAACGACAAGGTGGCCATCAACCGTGACGACGAATATATGTTCGGCCGTTCCCTCCTCGTCAAGCCCATCACCCAGCCGCTCTATTCCTGGTTCGAAGGCCGCACCAGCCATTGGATCTATCCCGAGGTCGAAAAGGCAGCTGCTCCCGTCGAAGTCTATCTGCCTGCGAACACAAAGTGGTGGGACTTCTGGAACAACCAGCAGTATGAAGGCGGCAAGGCCATCAAGCGCCTTGCACCTATGGACATCATGCCCGTCTTCGTCAAGGCCGGCAGCATCATCCCCTTCGGTCCCAAGGTGCAGTACTCGGGCGAGAAGGCCTGGGACAATCTGGAGGTACGCATCTACCCGGGTGCCGATGGCGACTTTGTGCTCTACGAAGATGCCGGCGACGGCTATGGCTACGAGCAGGGCGAGTTTGCACAGATCCGTTTCCATTGGAACGACAGTTCGCACACGTTGACCATTGCTGACCGCAAAGGCAACTATCCCGGCATGCTCCAGAGCCGACAATTCCGCATCCACGTCGTGAATGCTGCCTCCGAGGCTGGCGACAAGGAGGCCAAGTCCTTCCAGCAGACCGTGACCTACAATGGCCAAGCAATGTCTATCACCCTATAGTTCCTATAGTTAATATAGCCAATATAACTACTATAGCCCAAAAATATAAAATATGAAGCATCTTTTGATAGCAGTTTCCCTGCTGGCCGCCACGGCGGTACAAGCTCAGAAGACGGCATCGGTGCAGGTACCGGGTTACCCGATCTCTCCCGTTCCGTTCACCCAGGTCAAGGTGGGTGAAGGGTTCTGGGGACAACGCCTCAAGGCCAGCCGCGAGGTGACCATCCCCCTGGCTTTCTCGAAGTGCGAGGAGTCGGGCCGTTACCGCAATTTCGAGATTGCCGCGCGTCAGTTGGCAGGCGAGAACACCGAAGACGTCAAGGTCGAAGGCTTCTCGTTCGACGACACCGATGTCTATAAGACCATCGAAGGAGCCAGCTATTCGCTACAGACCTATCCCGACAGTCGTCTCGTCGCCTATATCGATTCGGTGCTCGAGATCGTGAAGGGCGGACAGGAGCCCGACGGCTACCTCAACACCGCCTGGACCATGAACCCCAAGCACCCGCATCAGTGGCATGGCACCCAACGCTGGGAGAAGGTCGAGGTGCTGAGCCATGAGTTCTATAATCTGGGTCACATGCTCGAGGGCGCCGTTGCCCACTATCAGGCCACGGGCAAGCGCAACTTCCTCGACATCGCCATCCGCTACGCCGACTGCGTTTGTCGCGAAATCGGACTGGGGGAGGGGCAGGTTGATCGTGTGCCTGGGCACCAGATTGCCGAGATGGGACTCGTGAAACTCTACCTCGTGACAGGTGACCGTAAATATCTCGACCAGGCCAAGTACTTCCTCGACCGTCGTGGCCTGACTACACGCAAGGATGCCTACAGCCAGGCCCACAAGCCCGTGGTCGAACAGGACGAGGCGGTGGGTCACGCTGTGCGTGCTACCTACATGTATGCCGGCATGGCCGACGTGGCAGCCATCACAGGCGACAGTGCCTACCTGAAGGCCATCGACAAGATCTGGGACAATATCGTTTCGAAGAAATACTACATCACCGGAGGTATCGGTGCCCGTCACAGCGGCGAGGCTTTCGGCGATAACTACGAACTGCCCAATGCCGAGGCGTATTGCGAGACCTGTGCAGCCATCGGCAACGTCTATGTCAACCATCGGCTCTTCCTGCTGCATGGCGAGTCGAAGTATTACGACGTGGTGGAGCGCACGCTCTACAATGCGCTCATCTCAGGCGTTTCGCTCGAAGGCAACAGCTTCTTCTATCCCAATCCGCTGGCCGTCGCCTCGGACATGAACTATGCGCGCAAGGCCTGGTTCGGCTGTGCCTGCTGTCCGTCAAACATCTCGCGCTTCATCCCCTCGCTACCCGGCTACGTCTATGCCGTGCGCAATCGTGATGTCTATGTGAACCTCTTCATGAACAATGCCGCTTCGCTCGCGGTGGGCGGCAAGAAGGTG
>JAEEUA010000285.1 GCA_016286775.1 Bacteroidales bacterium | reverse complement strand
GTGTTCGCCCAACGGGTCGCTGAGAAAATGAATCCAGAACCTGCCTTGCCAATAGGCCAGCATCGGCTGATGGTTGTAGGTCCAACCCTTCGAATCTTCGGCAGGATAGAGCACGGTTTCCTTGGCTGGGCAAACCGTGGTGCCCATTGGTGCTTCGAGGCCACGGCTTCGCGAGGCGCGCATCGTCTGGATATTATGCACGCCAATGGTCGGCGCCAATCCGCCATCGAGCAGATAGGGATTGCTCAGCGTCGAGCCTGTGTAATGAATCTCCTGTGCAGAGGCAGAGAGGAGACAAGAGAGTATCAGCAACGGGATTGATAGAAAGGTAGCTTTCATTGTGTGTGGGTGTCAAGAGGTTATTCTGTTTTTACAGTGTTATCAACTGGTTGCAAAGATAATAAAGCCTGTCACAATAACCAAATAATGGAGAAAAAAGGTTACTGCACTAAACGATTTTTACTATTTTTCGTTTAGTGCAGTAAGCATTTTTGTCATAAACGTATGAGCGTTGAGCCGGTTGTTCCGGGGACTTTGGAAGTGAATTGAACAGCATAGATGCCGGCAGGCAGCGTGGAAAGGTCGATAGATGTCCTGTTGGCTGAGGCCATCTTCTCTCCTTTGAGCGAAAAGACGGTGAGCGATGGCGAGCCTTCGGAGAAACTTGCATCTTCGCATATTACCTTGAGCACACGTCCGACGAGCTGGAACTGCGCCTTGCCTGGCTGATGGGAAGACAATTCGGGGATGTTGGCCATGACGTCCAGGATGTAGAGCAATCCGGCGTATGCGTCAATCTGACCGTAGCCGTACACGTTGTTGGGATAATCGAGCGAGGGGTCGGGATGAGTGCAGGTATGGGCAAATATATCGAGTATCTGCTCAGTCGTCAGGTCGGGTTTGGCTTCAAGCCAAAGGGCAATGGTGCCGGCCACTACGGGTGTGGCCATCGAGGTGCCGCTTTGTGCCGTGTAATAGTAGGTTTTGCCTTCAAAGACGATTTGGTCGGTCAGTTCACTACGTATCTTGTCGGTGATGCCTGCGAAACTGTTGTAGGGTGCGATGATGCTCACGCCTGGTGCAACGACGTCCGGCTTTATATGGCCGTCGAACGTAGGGCCTTGCGAAGAGAATCGGGCTATTTGTCCAGGTACCAAGGCGTCGAAGGCATCCATTTCGTTATTCGTCCCTCCATCGATGTTGCGGAATGACGACTTGTAGCCCGTCGCACCGACCGAAATAAGTCCCGGTAATGAGCCAGGCCACCATAGGGAGTGTCCCTTTTGAGCGAAGCAATAGGCAGGAACACCTTCGAGGTTGGAGAACGGACTATACTGAAGGTCACTATAAACCCATGCGGGGTAGTTGCCGCTGACCAGCATTAGGGCACCGCATAACACCATGAAGACGGGGTAGCTGAAGTCACAACGCACGTGTATCACGTCGCCGCGCTCGTCATGGTAGTTCGTTTTCCACGCTTTCAGACTGACATCGCCGAGAGTGAGAGAAGCCGAGAGTCGGCAGGTGTCGGACAGAGAAAGGATGCTGTCGGTCTGGAATGTGATGGTCTTGTCGATGGAAAGATCGACAAGCCGCATGTTGAGGAAGTCGAGGCGCACGCGCTGGTTGCCGGGTGTGACGATGTCGAGGTCAATGACCGACCCGCTCGCCGTGCCGTTCAGCATGGCTGTGCCGGCGTTCATCACGTCGGCAGGTTTCTCAAGATAGCTGGAGTATAGACCGCTGTTGCCGGCACAGGTGACGATGATGCGTCCGGGGCCGGTGAGTGCTCTGAGCGCTTCTCCTTCGAGCTGTCGTTGCCGCTCGATGGCAAAGCTTTCACCATTGCTGAAGTTCACCACGCAGGGCTTGCCGTCTTTCTCTGCTTGGTCGAAGATATATTTGAACCCCAGCACGGCGTTGGCCGATGTCAATTCGTCGGGATTCTCGAAATCGCTGGGCAACGATCTGAAGTGTACGGCGTAGATGTCGGCCTCGGGTGCCATGCCTTGATAGCGGCCATCCACTGCACGAGCCGCCATGATTCCCATCACGTGGGTGCCGTGGAAGGAGACTCCCTCGTAGCTGGGACCACCGAGGGCGGCAATTTCATCGGTGTCTGTGATGGCATGTCCCAGAGTCCCGTCGGCGTTTTCCCAGCAGAAGTCGTAGTAATAGCGCGCTCTTGATGCACTATCGGCATCCAGAAAGGCAGGATGCGTGAAGTCGAAACCATTGTCGAACACTCCCGCTACGACACCACGGCCGGTGAAAGCCTGTGGTAGGTCTTCACCGGTATAAATTTTAGTGGCGTTGATTTGTTGTGGCGTGACATCCATGGCTGGCCTTGGCATGCGTTCGGCCTCAATGCGTTCGATACGAGCATCGGCAGCCATATCGGCTAAGCTGCTATATGGTATCTTGACGATGAAGATGCGGCCAATACTATCGACGACATGGCATCCGTATTCGTCAAGCATATTTGACGATTGGTCGGCTTCGCTGAAGGTCAGTAGGCTCATGACACGTCGGTCGGAGCCTTTCGCCGCGTTCTGTCCGGCGACTTTGGTTAGAGATGGAGAGAGCTTCATGAGTTCCCTTTTCTCCTGAGCGACAGCTACAATCGCCGCCGAGAGAGCGGTGCAAACTAATAGTTTCCGAAGATGCATAATGTTAGTGCTTTTTATTAGGTCGTTAGTGGAAATAACATGCCGTGGTACTTTGTTTTCGAATTGATGAAATTGCGGCGTAAAGATACATATAATTCGCGACTTCTGCCTCATTTCAGTGATGAATGAAGGCTGAATTGGGATATTTATAAATTTTATTTAGATGTAGAACTTTTTTTGATAATCATGGATAACATTTTTTTATTTTATGTTTGTTTTTTTGTTTTTCAAAAGAAATAGTTGTGGCTTTATTTTTATTTTTTGAGATCTTAATCCATATTTGCATTGAAAAAAGTCCCCCTTATTCTTTTTTCGGGTAATAATATTTTTATATGATAATTCTCCTTTTTATGGAGATGAAAGTTCAAAAAAATTAAGCTATGAAAACATTTATCTTATTATCATTATTATTATTTCTAGTTATACTAGTAACTGAAATATACTGTAGTCGAAAGCCCTTTATTACGGGCGGTGTCATCACGCTGCATAGCATCAACATAGCCCTCGCATTATTACTTGCTTTTTACCTGCCAAAAGCAATGAACTTAGACTTAGGATTTATTCCCACTTGGTCGCTTTTTATTGGCTACACTGTAGTTCCATCGCTTTTGGTTAGGGTATTCACTTGGGCTTGGCAGAGAAGAGATATAGCCATTGCCGACTTTTTAGGGAAGGGCAAGCATATCTACCGTTCAGAAATCGGTTTCAGGAAAGAAATGATTCGAGATGCTCGAAAGACAGGCACATATGACCTTTTCAAGTTCTATGTGGGGAAAA
>JAEEUA010000284.1 GCA_016286775.1 Bacteroidales bacterium | reverse complement strand
GCGCAGGCTGTGGACGGCGTTGGGGGTAGGCGCCATGGTGTTGGTGAGACGCAGGTCGGCAAAGGTCTCGTAACCCAGCAGGTCGGCCTTCTCCTGGCGCAGCGTGGCAATCTTGCGGATGTTCTCGGTGTTGTCGAATTCACCGCCAACGCAGCGTGCGTTGTAGGCCTTGTAGAGCATCTCGCGCAGGTCGCGGCGGCTCGAATAGGTCATGAACGGGCGGTAGTCGGTGGCCAGAAGTCCGATCTCGTAGTTCTTCTGCTTGAGAGCCTCGGTCACGAAGCCGGGCAGGCCTGCCAGGTCGGTCTCGGGGTTGAGCTGGTACTTCCACGAACCCGTGGCCTTCTGCACGTTCTGTCCGAAGACGAGGGTAAGGCTGTCGAGCTCCGCGCTTACCTCGCGCCAGCGCTCACGCTTTTCGCCCTGGAGGGTGGCACCGCTGCGCACATAGCTTTCGTAGGTGTCCTTCAGCAGACGGTATTGCTCGGTGGTGAGCGAAGTGACCTTGGGGTCAGAGTTGGCATTCCACACCTGCTGGATGCGCTCGAACAGCTTCTCGTTGAGGCTGATGTCGAGGCTGTGCTGGCTCATCATCGGCTGGAGTTCCTCGCCGAGGGCAAGCATCTCGTCGGTGCCGTCGCACTCGTGCAGGTTGTAGAAGATGCCAGCTACGCGGTTCAGGAGGCCGCCGCTGTAGTCGAGGGCAGCAATCGTATTTTCGAAGGTCGGCGCTTCGGGGTTGTTGACGATGGCGTCAATCTCCTTGTTGTGCTCCTGGATGCCAGCTTCGAATGCCGGCTTGTAGTGCTCGGTCTTGAGCTTGTCGAAGGGGAATGCACCGTGGGGAAGGGTGGATTCGACGAGAAATGGATTTTCCATATCTTTGTTTGCGTTACGGTCCGTGCAACTGGCCAAAGTGAATGCTGTAACGGCCATTGCGCAAAGGATTGTTGAGGTTTTCATTCGAATTCTAAAGGGTTAGGAAAGGTTACTTCCTTTATTTGGATAATTCAGTTACAAGTTCGTCAGCCTTCACCTTCACTTGTTCGCCGGTGACCATGTTCTTGAGCGACACTTCGCCCGAAGCCACTTCGTCCGAACCTACGATGACCACATAGGGTATCTGCTTGGCATTGGCATAGGTCATCTGCTTCTTCATCTTGGCGCGTGCCTCGGGATAGACTTCGGCGCGGATGCCGGCCTTGCGCAGGGAGGCCAGGAGGGGCAGGCAGAAGTCCTGTTCGGCTTCGCCAAAGGTGACGAAGAGCACCTGTGTCGATTGCAGGGCATCGGTGGGGTAGAGGTTGAGCTGGTTGAGCACGTCGTAGATGCGATCGGCACCGAACGAGATGCCCACACCCGACATGCCGGGCATACCGAAGACGCCCGTGAGGTTGTCGTAGCGGCCGCCGCCTGTGATGGAACCCATCTCGACGTCGAGGGCCTTCACCTCGAAGATGGCGCCGGTGTAGTAGTTGAGGCCTCGAGCCAGCGTGAGGTCGATGTCGAGCTGGCAATCGGTGCCGCCCAGCTTCTCGACCTTGTTCAGGATATATTCGAGCTCTTCGACGCCCTTGACGCCCACCTCCGAAGCAGCCAGTGTCTCCTTGATGACGGCGAGCTTCTGGCGGTTTTCGCCTTCGAGCTTGATGATAGGCTGCAGCTTGGCAATCTGCTCCTCGCCAAGGCCCTTTTCGCGCAATTCGGCATTCACGTTGTCGAGGCCGATCTTGTCGAGCTTGTCGATGGCTACGGTGATGTCAACCAGCAGTTCGGGCGCACCGATGACGTCGGCGATGCCGGCCAGGATCTTGCGGTTGTTCATCTTGATGGCCACGCGGATGCCAAAGCGGCGGAACACCTCGTCGATGATCTGGATGAGCTCCACCTCGTTGAGCAGCGAGTCGGAACCCACCACGTCGGCGTCACACTGGAAGAACTCGCGGTAGCGGCCCTTCTGCGGGCGATCGGCGCGCCATACGGGCTGTATCTGGTAGCGCTTGAAGGGGAATGCCAGTTCGTTCTGATGCATCACCACAAAGCGGGCAAAGGGTACGGTGAGGTCGTAGCGCAGGCCTTTTTCGCAGATGCGTGCAGCCAGCTTGGCCGTGCCGCCGTCCTGCAGTTCTTCGGGCTTGACATCAGCCAGGAAGTTGCCTGAATCGAGAATCTTGAAGAGCAGCTTGTCGCCTTCCTCTCCGTACTTGCCCATCAGCGTCGAAAGGTTCTCCATCGATGGAGTCTCGATCTGCTGGTAGCCGTAGAGGCCATAGACGTCGCGGATGGTGTTGAAGATGTAGTTTCGCTTGGCCATCTCGACGGGCGAGAAGTCGCGTGTCCCCTTGGGGATACTTGGTTTCACTTGTGCCATATTTCCTTTTTGGTTTTTTCGGAGTCCTCAGAGTATTCGGAGTACTCGGATTATTCGGAGTGTTCCGATTCCTTTGTTTGCTTGTTCAGTTTTTGCTTTTTATTTCTAATTTTAGCGCGCAAATATACAAAATTTTTGTCTTTTTTCGGCAGATTTGCGTGTTTTTTTTCGAAAATGCAACCATTTTAAATAATAATATGTATCTTTGCAACTCCAAAATTCTTTTTTATGAGCGTATCAGAGATTTTGCGTTGTGCCAAAGAGACGTTATTCTCGTTCGAGGTGTTGCCCCCGTTGCGTGGCAAGAGCCTGGAACAGATCTACGAAACCATCGACCGTCTGATGGCTTTCAATCCTGCATTCATCGAGGTGACAACCCATCGCAGCGACTACGTCTATAAGGAGGTGGCCCCTGGGCAGTACTGCCGTATCGAGGAGCGTCTTCGCCCGGGCACGGTGCCCATCAGCTATGCCATCAAGCAGCGCTATGGCGTGCCCGTTGTGCCCCACGTCATCTGTTCGGGCTATTCGCAGCAGGACACCGAAAACGAACTGCTCGACCTTGCTTTCCTCGGAATGCACGACCTGCTGGTGCTGCGCGGCGACAAGTCGAAGCAGGACAGCCGTTTCATTCCCAAGGAGGGAGGACTGCAATATGCCAGCGAACTCTGCGAGCAGATCAACGAGTTCAACAAGGGCAACCTCCTCTATGGCGGCCGGCACGAGCTGACGCGCGAGACTCCGTTCACCTTTGGTGTGGCAGGCTATCCCGAGAAGCACGAGGAGGCTATGAGCCCGGCTGCCGACCTGCGTGCCCTGAAGCGCAAGGTCGATCTGGGCGCTGGCTATGTCTCGACGCAGATGTTCTTCGATAATAAGAAGTATTTCGACTTCGTGAAGCGTTGTCGCGAGATAGGCATCAATGTGCCGATAGTCCCCGGCTTGAAACCCCTCACCACCCTCAACCAGCGGGCCATGCTGCCACGTACCTTCCACATCGATTTCCCCGAAAAGCTGGTTCGGATGCTCGAGAAATGCCAGACAAACGACGACGTGAAGGAAGTGGGCGTGGAGTGGATGATACGCCAGTGCCGCGAA
>JAEEUA010000002.1 GCA_016286775.1 Bacteroidales bacterium | reverse complement strand
TTTGGCACCTCGATGTCGGCTCGTCACATCCTGGGGCTGGAGAAGGTCCCAAGGGTTCGGCTGTTCGCCGATTAAAGTGGCACGCGAGCTGGGTTCAGAACGTCGTGAGACAGTTCGGTCTCTATCTGTTGTGGGCGCAGGAACTTTGCGTGGGGCTGACACTAGTACGAGAGGACCGTGTCGGACTGACCTCTGGCGCACCGGCTGTCCTGCCAAGGGCACCGCCGGGTAACCAAGTCGGGAACAGATAAGCGCTGAAAGCATCTAAGTGCGAAGCTGGCCACAAGATTAGAGTTCCACATAGGGTAGTTGCAGACGACAACATTGATAGGTTGCAGGTGTACGCACAGCGATGTGTTCAGCCGAGCAATACTAATCACCCGAACACTTCTTTCATAGAAAGACCTTATAGTCACTATATTCACTATAGTCACTATAGACCAGGGATCTACGGAACGAACAAGACTTTTCGCATATGTCAAGAATATAGTCAGTTGAAGACTTGAAAACAAGGCGGTTATAGCACAAGGGCTCCACCTCTTACCATTCCGAACAGAGAAGTTAAACCTTGTAACGCCGATGGTACTGCGAAAGCGGGAGAGTAGGAAGCCGCCACCTTACAGAGAGACTCGAGTTGCTATAGCTCGGGTCTCTTTTTGTAAATGACAAGGCATCATGACGGCCGACAGAGTGCTTTATTCCGCATCAGAAAGCATTCTGTCGGCCGTCAGAGTGTTATTTCCATTCGCGCAAGCATCGTGTCGGGCGACAGAGTTCTCCATCCAAACGCGTAAGCACCCCGTCGACCGGCAGAGTACTCTATCCAGTCGGAGCAAGCATCGTGACGGCCGACAGAGTACTCTATCCAGTCGGAGCAAGCATCGTGACGGCCGACAAAGTACTCAATCTAGTCGGAGCAAGCATTATGACGGCCGACAGAGTACTTTATTCGATAGGAGCAAGCACTAAGACGGCCGACAGAGTGCTTTGTCCAATTGCGGAAGCATTCTGACGGCCGTCAGAATACTTAAAGTTGTAGAAGATCGAAAATTTGTTATCAAGACCACCTTCCTGACGAAGAAAGATCATCTTTGCGCCAAAAGTTGGCAGGAATTTGCCTACTCTCATTTCTCATTCGAAAAAGACCGTGTCATCTTCTTCATCAAATCCATCGCTTCGTGAAAGGAGGGATGCCGATGGAAGTAGAGGAGGCCAGTGCTGAGGGAGAGGGCGAGGGTGATGAGGAAGCGGATGGATAGGTTGCAGAGCGCAAGCACATGGTTGCTGCATTGTGCAACGATAAGCATTAGGAGGAACCCGAGGAGGATGGGACGAATGTCGCGTAATTGCTCGCCGAGTCCATATCCGATGGGACGACCGCAGACATGGAGGTTGAGGAAGATGAGCATGAACGAATAGAGAGCATAACTCCAAACAAACACATCCACTCCAAACTGCAGGGCAGCGATGATAAGTACAACCATGAGTGTGCGTCGTACGATTTCGAGCCAAAGCACAGTGCGCCCCAGTCCTTTGACGAGCAGGATGTTCTGGTTGACGGCATGGAGCGGGAAGAGGATGCCTGCCACACCCAATGCCATCAGAAATCGGCCGGCTACGCGCCAATCGGGACCGCCCATCAGCAGCTGCAGAAGGTCTTCGCTCACGCACATGAGTAGCGTCATGAGGAATCCAACCAGCAGAAGCGTTACGAGAATAATACGGCGATAGGCCAGGAAGAGGCTTTCCTGGACCTGCTCGGAAGGGGAAGGTCGGGTTTGTGCCGACGTGTCGAACTTTGAGCGGTTGTTGATTCTGGAGAGGATAGGATAGCTCACACTCTGGACCACCTGCGTAAAACTTGCAGAAGCCACCATGCGTATGCGGTCGGCCTGCACGAAGTAACCTGCCTCGGAGGCTCCGTAGCAGCGACCGATGAGCAGCGTGTAGATATTGTTGAAGAAGCTGCCCATCAATCCTGAGATGAGCAGGTTGCGTGAGAAGGCAAACAGGCGCCGCAGATCGTCCACTACAAAGGTCAGAGCGGGACGGAATCGTGTAGTGAGCCAGAAACCCAGGGTGCGGAGGGCATAGGCCGCCACGTTCTGCACCACCAGCGCCCAGACGCTGTGGGTGCGCCACGCCCAAACGATGGCAATGAGGCAGCTGAGGATTGAGGCGGTGAATGAGATGAAGCACATTCGTCGGAACTCCAGCTGGCGCGTGCAGAGAGTGAAATGGACAAGGCTTAGCCCGCCCAGGGGAATGACTAAGAACGTTATGCGACAGACATCGGTCAGGATGGGTTCACCATAGAATCGGGCAATCAGCGGGGCACAGCACCACAATATAGAGTAGATGACCAACGCCAGGATCATATTGGTCCAGAATATCGTGCTGAGCGTGCCCGTGCCCACCTCCCTTTCGCGGATGAGCGCTTGGCAGAACCCCGATTCGATGATGGTGTTGCCGATGAGCGTGAAGACCACAATCATGCCCATCAAGCCGAACATGGCGGGTGTCAGGAAACGTGCGAGCACGAAGGTGCAGATGAGCTGTATGCCCATCACGCTGAAGCGCTCCAATGCGGTCCACATCGTCCCGTGCGCCATCTGCTGTGCGTTGGATGTCATTCTCGTAGGATCAGTTTATGGGCGGTACCATCAGGTCGGATCTCGACCCGGATGCCGCGACGTGTCGTGGTTCTGCGTCCCAGAAGATCGCAGGTCAGCACCTTGCATCGCGCAGATGTGGGGAAGCCAGGACTGAACGGATCGTCGGAAAGCTCGCGGATACCCAGCATCTCGTCGAGAGGTCGGGCTACGAAGCCGATTGAGTCGATTTGCTCGCCGAGATCGGCAGGCAAGAAGCAGAGGTTCGGAGAAGGATAGCTGTAGTGCTCGAGTGTGCTGTCGATGCGCATCAAAGTGAGTTCCCAGCCCTTCAGAGAATCGGCGGCGAGCCGCACAGGACGCGCATGGAAACAGCATCCGTTGAAGTCGCCTTCGGTGAGTGGGATACCGTTGATGCTGTCGGCTCTCTGGACGGTGAGCCGATAGACGTCCTCGAGATGGAAGGTACTATAAAGGTTGCTGTAGAGCAACAGGGGGCGTTCGGCGCAGTAGGGCAGGAGGCGCTTCTCGATGTTGCCCAGGAAGTCGCGTTCGAAATTGGGATGTTCGCGAAGGATGGCGAAGGTGGAAGCCACCTCAGTGGCAATCTCGTCGCGCATCCGCTCGACCATCGGGATGGTGACTGATGGACGGCAGAAGTCGCCCAGATAGACCATCATCCTGTCGATGAAGGCTTGCTGGAATTCGGGAAGTGCGAGCAGTCGGATGAACAGCTGATGGGCCTCGGGACGGCGCACGGAACCTGCCTCATAGCCTGTGCAGGTGAGGTAGTATAGCCAGTTGGTCTGATTGGACGTAGTGGAAACGTAGTCGAGGTTGCAGAGTAGAGCGTGCAAGCGCTGCGTGCTTTCGGCGGTGCTGCACCAGAGCGTTACATTGTTGTGGGGATAGTTATCGTTGGTGGCAAAGCACTCGGCGCAGAGGTAGTCGATGAAGAGGGGAATGTCTATGACGCGTTCATAGTCGTCGAAGGTGGCTGTCTCATCCGAGAGGAGGTCCAGAACAGGTCGATAGGAGGTGTTGCTACTTGTGAAGCTTTCAATGAGCGTGACATCGGCAGCGGGGATGCTTATATTGCTTTCGACCCATGCCTCGTCGACAGTTTCGCGCAGCTCGTAGATACCGCGATACAGGCCATTGATATAGACGATGACGGGACGATAAGCCTGGTATTCGATGTCGCGGACATGCTGGCCGAACAGCTCCTGTACAAAGGCATCCTCGAAGCGGGTGTCGAGAGCACGGTCGCCGCCGTTGCGTAGGAGGAATGCTCGTGCATGACGGACTTGCGGCTTGGAGGGCCAGAATCGGCTGGTGTCGAATTGGTCATTGCCATAGCGACCAAGTGCTTCTATACGAAGTGATTTTTGCGAAAAGACCAGTGCTCCCTGGCCATAGGTGGTGGCTTGGACGAGTTGGCTGAGGGAGGGCTGCTGGCCATTGGCTGTTGGTTGTTGGCTATCGGCGGGTTCGAAGTATTCGAGATAGAGGGGCCGTTCCCACTGCTTGAAGCAGTTGTCGTTCCAATCGCTACCAATCAGAATGCCGTCTTCCTCGCTGTAGAGATTGTAATTATCTGTAGATAGTGAAATGATGGGCAGGTTTGTGGGTCGAGGATGGTGTATGAACGAGCGCGTCGTGGTAGGCGAAGGCATAGCATGTGGGCTTAGGAGGCGCGCACGGACCACTTGGCTGCCTTCGTCGGGAAGTCGCTTTGGGCTGCCGACCGCGATGCGCGGAGAGGAGAAGGTGGGCGTACTACCATCGCACGTATAATAGAGATAGGTGTTGGTGGGCGCGTCAAAGGGTTCAACGGCAATCTCGATGCTGTCATCGACGAGACGGATGGTCGGAGCGGGTAGCTGCACCATGGTGCCTTCCGAACGATTGGCGCTGCCGGGTGTAGCCGTACACTTGAACTGCCAATGCGCTGTGCCATCGAGGATGCGGCCCCAGGACACGTCGGGGCACGGGGCCGCGGGATAGCGGATGGAATCGACGAGGTTCCCTTCGGGATCCCACAGATAGAGCGCGCCTCCTTGATCGGGATCTAATTTGAAGTCGGTGTGTTCCCAATGGTCGTCGCGGCCGTCGCAGCAAATGAAAGCATGACCTCGGGCGGGTACATACTTGAAGTGATCGAAGGTATAGGCCGAGGAATAATCGTTGCGACTGCTGACACGCCAGTTACGTAGGTTGATTTCTCGGGAAGTAGGGTTATAGAGTTCGAACCAAGAGTCGGGATAGCGATGATTGTAGAGCAAAGTCTCGATGTTGTTGGCCATCAGTTCGTTGAACATCAGATTTGATGCAGGTTGACGGAGATAGGGTTCGAGCCGAGTGGGCAGGATGGAGGTGAAAATGGAGTCGAGTACATGATCGGAATGACCTGTAGGGTCTGACCAGGGATGTGTGCCATCGGGACAGTACAGCTGGTACCAGGTGATGTTGCCCTGCTCATCGGTCCAACGGGGCTTGTATTCGGTGCCGTATGTTCGGTTCAGGTTTTCGATATAATTGGCCGAGTTCGGCACATATCCGTCGGGTACGTCTGTATAGTTCCATACGTCGAGGAGTGGCAGGTCGTAGTGTTCGGCTATCCAGGTCGAGACTTCGCTGACATAGCGTCCACGGGGCATTACGGAACACGTGTTCTGAAAATATCCACCTATGGCGATGATGGCATCCGGTTTTACTTCTTTGATACGGTTATAGACATAGTTGAATGCTCCGATGAAAGTGCTGCGGTCGTCGGAGTCCCAATCAACAGAATCCCTTCCCCGCTCGTATTCGGCCTGCAAAGTGTTGTGGGCATCGTTGTAACCATGATCGATGACGATGATATCGGTGGAGTCAAGATATTGGATGATGCGCTGGTCGTAGCTGGAGAACTTCCAGACATCGAGTCGGTGGCGGGTGATGCGTCCTTCTTGTAGCCAGGGCTGGTAGAGTTCCTCCTTCTCGGCCGAACTCATCGAAAGGGCATAACCTGTATGGGTTTCAATCTCTTCGTCGGGACTGAAGGGACGAATGGAGAGAAATGAGGCTCCGATGGCGTGGTTTCTGCAGGTCATGCCGAGGTTCTCGCAGGCATTCTTCGGATAGGTACAATGCGCGGGGATGGAAGTGCCTATCCAAAGCACACGTTTGCCTTCAAGGATGTTCTGTGAATTAACCTGGGCGAAAAAGATTGCCGTCAGGATGAAAAGGATCGTTTTTTGCATTGCAACGGAGCGGATGTGAATGGGGAGGAATTAGGAAGTCTGTTCCATTTGCCGGGCGAGTTCGGCCTCGGCTTCGGGATACCAACCACTCCCCATGCTATAGCCCTTGCCCACAACTTGGACTGGATTGCCGACCAGGAGGAGGTTTTCGCCTTCGGTAGAAAAGTTGCCCGAGATCTTGCTGCAGCAGGATACAACCGATCCGCTGGGGAGGATGGTTCCCTTTCCGAGTGTGCAGCGGTTGCCGATGAAGACATTGTCGCCAATGCGGACTGGCAGCTGGCGGGGATGAACTCGACCTGTGTTGAGATTGGTTAGGAAATGGAAGTCGGTGTCAAACAACTGGCACTCCCACGAAAAGCGCACGTCGTGGCCTAAGGTGATGCTGCGGGCGCAGACAACGCGGCACTTGCAACCAAAGAGAGCTCGTTCGCCCAGGATGAGTTCGGCCTGGGGTTGGACGGTGAGGCGTACGCCTGGATGGATCTTGGTCCGCCCACCAAAGGTTATGTGCCCTTCGTTGGTGAAAATAATCTGGTCGGCGTTGGTCTCCCAGGGGTCGATTTTGATGACACCGATGGAGATCATGCCAGGGGTAATGGGATTGCAGATGGTGATGCGACCCACGGAGCGGACCTTGACATTCCACGAGAGGAGGATGGGCAGGCGTAGGGCATAACGCAAGGGAAGGGCCTTGAGGTTGAACCAAAAGGTTTTGATCCAGTTGATCTGGAAGAAGCGATACTTTATGGTGCCTAGACCTTGGCGGCGTTCTTTGTCTAAGTTTAGCATTTTGGGTGGGTTATGAGTGATGGCAGCCAAACTTGGCTGCAACGGGACAGCGGGGTGGTGGCAGCCAAACTTGGCTGCAACGTGACAGCGTGGTTAATTGTTAATTGCTATTGCCCATCACCTTGCTGGGCCTTGGTAACTACCTTGGCATCCTCCTGATGCTGATGGAGGCGCTGATGGTAGTAGGTGTAACCAGTTAGGATATTCTCGTATTTGGTGTTGGGATAGCCGACAGTGCCGATAACCTTGAGAATGCAGTAGATGGTGAGGAAGACACCGAAGGCAATCTTGAGGGAGCGTTGACGGAAGCATTCGAAGAGGTCGGGCCAGATAATCCAATAGCCAAAGACAAAAAGATCGGCAAGTCGCTTGCCCACTTCGCGCACTTCGCTGAAGAAGAAATAGAAGGTGAAGAAGATGACCAAAGCATTGATGAACATGACGTTTGCAGGGCGTATCGCCTTGATCTTGTCCCAATAGAAGAAGATGATGAGACCGGTACCCAGACGTTCAAGCGAACCGATGGAAATGTTGAAGCTGAGAGCTGCCATGTGCTGGTCTTCGAGATAGGCCTTGACCATGACCGCTAGTTTGCCTCCGATGAGCTGGGCAACGATGGTGGCTCCCACCGAGAGAACAGGTACCCTAAAAAGGACAATGAGGTTGCCAACGACGAAGAGGGTGAGATATACCCAGCGGTTGATGGGACGATGGAGGAAGAAGTAAAGCGGGAAATAGATAAATGCTGACAGATGGAACATCAGGGCGGCAAGACACATCAGAAAATAGGGAATGGGTCGGCGCTCCTCGATGTAGTGTAGTCCATTGAGGAAGATCAGGATGGCAATGGTATTGCGCATCAGGTTGATCATCATGATCAGTCCGCTCATCATGAGGAAGATGATGACACCCAAGGGGAAGTTGGAGCTATAGCGACGCAGAAAGCGCATGAGCAGGATCACCTGGATGAGCGTGACGACGAACTGGAAGAAAAGGTAGCCATCGCCTCCTGCCGCCCTTCGGCAGACATAAGCCAGAATGGCGACACCAGGTTCGAATCGGAAAGAATGGCTGGCAAAGACGTTAAGGTGGAAATCGTTGGGTTGTACGTATTCGAACATGACGTGATAGCCCGTCCAGTCATCGCCTACATATCCCCGGAGTCCCAAAAAGAGCAGGAGCAGAAAGCTGCAGGGCATCCACATACGCTCACGAAGCGATTCGTCCAGACGGTCGTGGCTCAGGGCGAGTACCGCGAGGAGGAACAGAAAAATGAGGTATGGGATGGCGTAACTCACGAGGAAGGTCAGTTGTTAGCCTCTTCGGCATCGATGGCCTTGTACTGGCTGACGAGACTATGTAGGTAATCGCGACCGAAGAGAATCCAGACGATGGCCATGATGAATCCCACAAAGGCATACATGATGACGAGGAGCGAACGTGGTGTGCTGGATGCCTGGTTGGCTACTGAGGAATGCCGGATGATGGTATAGACGGGCGTATTGGCACCGATGAGCGCCTTGGCATTCTGCTGTTGCTGCGAAAGGGCGTTGTAGGTGTTGTACTTGATCTGGAACTCGTTCTGCAGGATGTCGCGTTCGATGATAACCTTCTGCTTGAACACCGAAATGTTTGCATCGGCAAAGTTTGCAGCAGCTAATTGGGCATCGAGGTATTCCTTGCGTGATTCATCGACGAGTTTTGAGGTGTAGTCGTAGTCGAAGCGTGCCTTTTGGGTGCGATAGTTAGTGATATAGGCCTGAAGCTTCTTCTGCACGGTGTCTGCCATGGCACAGGAAACCAGGGGATCGTTGTCGCTAACGGTGATGCTGATCAATCCGTTGTCCTTCGATACTTCGCACATGATATTACGTGCCATCAGGTAGAAGATGTTTTCGAGGCGTGTGGAGAAGAAGCGCGTGTCAGGCAGGGTGTCACCGATGCCGACCTTCTCGATCTCCTCGTCGTCGCTGCCGATACTGCCGATCCACCTGGCGGGCAGACTCCACATGGGGGTGAACTGATCTTCAGTGAAGTGCTCGAAATAGCTCTTGATGGTGCCGTCGGATAGGGTGACGGGGACGTTCCAAAGGCTCACCACAAAGTCGGGCGAAGTGACCACAAGGGGATACATCTCAGGGAAGATGGCATCGACGTTGTGGTTGCTCATGCGGTTGAGGTCTATGCCAAACATCGCCGTTAGCGAACCAAACGACTCGGAGACACGATTGCTGTTGGAGAGTTCGGGGGCGAGCACTACCGTCGAACTATAGATCTTCTCGCTATTGAGCGCCATGAAGACGCCGATGATTGCCATGACGAGGGAGATGATGATCACCAACCTCTTTTCGTGATAGAGCTTATGTATGGCGCGGACAAAATCGAATTTCATAACTTTCAGAACCTTACTTGATAATGTTCACGATAAGTGCAGCGATTGTAGCCAGTGACGAACCGATGGCAATCCACGTGCTTGCCTTGGTGGTGTAGTCACGAGGTACCTTGGTGGGCACGACGACTTCGCAACCGGGTTCGGGCTTGGCACCCTTGCGGACACGCGACACCTGGCCATTCTTATAAATAATGTATGTCTTGCGATGGCGTGCCTCTTCGGAATAACCACCCGCCTGGTTGATGTAGTACTTGACATTCTTGCCTTGGGTGTAGGTGACGGTGTTGGGGAAAAGCACTTCGCCCGAGACCTTGACCGTGTTGTCGTACTGTGGAATAAGGAGTACGTCGCCCTGACGAAGCACGAGGTCATCGTGCGAACCGGGCTTGGCCATGGCCTTCTCAAGGTCGATGCCGACATTGTAGCTCGAACGGATTCGCTGTTGGAGCTGCATCACCTTGAGGGTGTCGAGCTCGACTTGGGCATCGGCAATCTGCTGCTGGAGCTGGAAGATTTCGTCGGGCGTCAAGCGGCGCAAGAGGCTGGCACCCTTGGCATAGGCGAACTGCTTGAGGCCACCCGCCTTGGTGATCAGGTCGCTGATGCGTTCATTCTGCTTGGTGAGTGCGTAGAGTCCGGCATACATCACCTGGCCCTGCACCTCGACATTCTGCTGGTCATAGAACGAGGGGCTGCGACGGATATAGACCTGGTCGTATGGTTCGAGGAAGAAGGTGCTATTGCCGTTAATCTTCAGGTTCTCGGCCAGTTCGAATGTGAAGAACTGGGCACGTACCTCGCCATCCTCCTTAGTGGCGGAAGGCTTATGGACCTGACGAGCAATATCGACACGCACGGTGGAGGCCGATTCGAGCAGACCACCTGCCTGGAGGACGAGGTCCTCGATGGTCTCGTTGTCGGCATATTCGTAGGTGCCAGGGTTGAAGACCTCGCCATTCACTTCAATAGTGCGCTTCTTGAGCGCCTCCTCGTTACTGGGAATGTAGAGAATGTCCTCGCTTTCGAGGGGCATGTCAGCCACACGGCCCTCGAGGATACCTGTGATATCGACGGGTACCAGCCGGTGGGTGCGATCGGGGTTCATGCGATACATCAGCGCATGGTGACCAACAGCTGTTTCGGTGAGACCGTCGGCGGCTTCGATGACCTGCCGAATGGTGTTTACCTCGTCTCCAATGTGGAAGATGCCTGGACGGAAGGCTGCTCCACGCACCTCTACGATGTTCTCGAAACGATCCTGATGGACATCGACGGTGAGTTCGTCTCCGTCGTGTAGAAGGAAGGCGCCAGCTTCGGTGGCCTTGACGTTGTAGGCCGTGCTTCGCTTGCCGTTGGATCGCATGATGCGGACGGCATCGGTGTAGGCATTGGCCGCAAAGCCGCCACAATACTTGAGCAGGTGCTTCACGGTCTCGCCTTCCTTCATCTCGTAGCGCATCGGACGCTTCACCGAACCATCAGCCTTTACGATGTTGACGTAGGGTCCGACGATAATCACATCGTTGTCGCGCAACCGGATATCGCTCGCCATCCGGCCGTTGAGGATGTAGTCATAGACATCAACCGTGGAGATTTCGCGCCCCTGGCGATAGACCTTGATGTTGCGAAGGGTGCCAATCTCGCGGACACCCCCTGCAGAATAGAGGGCGTGGAAGACCGTGGCGAAAGCCGATAGGTGGTAGGTGCCGGGCACGTTGACTTCGCCCATGACGTTGATCATGATAGAGCGAGTCTGGCCAATCGAGACTCGCACGGTAGAACTTTCGTACATGGCACCCACTTCCTGACGCAGCAACCGGTCGGCTTGGGCCAGCGTGAATCCACCGATGCTGATGGGACCATACTGATCGACCACGATGACACCTTCGGCATTGACCGTGAGGTGGAGCGAGACCTGTGTGGCACCGAATATATCGACGATGACCTCATCACCTGGTCCGATGACGTAATCCTGTGGAGCGGTGATGTTCATGTTCGGTTCGAAGGTGAGATTCTCGTTGTTGAAGATGTCGTGTCCGAAGATCTGTTCCTTGGGATCCACCTCTTCTTCCTCTTCATTATTGAGGACGTTGCCTTCCTCGTCGGTTCGGCGACGGTTGTCGTCGTTTTCGATATTGAGCACCTTCTCGATGGTTGTGGTGGCATCCTCGCTGACGTTACTGGCTTCGCCATTGGCTTCACGCAGCGCGGCATTGCTTGCCTGCTGGGAGGTAGCAACCTGCTTTTGCGAACCCAGCTGCTGGTCTCCGCTCTGGTACTTGGTGCGTACACGGCGTAGTTGTTCGGTGGTTACGCCCCATGCCATCAGCTGCTTGAGAATCTCCTGCTGTGTCTGGCCTTCCTCGGAAGCCTGGGTGATGTATTCCAGAATCTTCTCGTCGGTCATATTTCTGCCGAAGGTCGAAGATTGTGCCGAGAGTGAAGTAATGCCAAGCATAGACACAAGCAAGGCTTGAAAGATGATGTTGCGAAGTCTTTTCATCCTATAGTTGAATAAATGTTTATCGGGGATGTTGAACAATGGTCTGTGCCGGGTGGGCATCAATGGTAGAAAATATAGTTGATGATGATAGCGGCCGTCACGCCGATGAAGTCGGCCATCAGCCCGTAGCTGGTAGCATAGCGGAAACGCTTGACGCCCACCGAGCCGAAATAGACGGCAAGGATATACATCGTGGTGTCGGTAGAGCCCTGGATCGTGGAAGCTACATGGCCGACGAAGGAATCGACACCGTAGGTCTGGAAGACGTCGAGCATCATGGCACGGGCACCGGCACCATTGAAGGGTTTGAGCAAAGCACAAGGCAGCGCGGCACAGAAATCGGTATCAATACCCACATGACTGAAGCACCAGCTGAGACCGTCGGTGATGTAGAGCAGGGCTCCACATTCGCGGAAGAGGCTTATGCCCACGAATAGGGCAACCTGGTAGGGGATGATGGTGACGACGGTTTGGAATCCGTCCTTGGCGCCATCGATGAATGATTCGAAGATGGGAACCTTCTTCTTGATGCCAACCAAGAGGAAAAGCAAGATGGCCGAGAAGAGCAGCACATTGGAGAAAACACCGCTATAGAGCGTCAGTTGTTCCTTGCTGAGGGTGGAGAAGAACCAGCCAATGCCACCGATGAAGCAGGCGGCGCCGATGAAGGTGCCGAGAATGACGGGGTCGAGCAGCTTGATGCGTTGCTTGATGCAGCATAGCAGCAGGCCGCCAAAGGTGGAGCAGGCCGTGGCCAGCAGTAGCGGAAGGAAGATGTCGGAGGGATTGGCGGCGCCGAACTGGGCGCGATACATCATGATGGAGATCGGGATGATGGTGATGCCCGACGTATTAAGCACCAGGAACATGATCATCGCATCGGTGGCCGTGTCCTTCTCCTTGTTGAGCTCTTGCAGTTCCTTCATAGCCTTGAGACCCATGGGAGTGGCTGCATTGTCGAGCCCGAGCATATTGGCCGAGACGTTCATGAGGATGCTGCCTTGGGCAGGATGTCCAGCGGGGATGCCCGGGAAGATTCGGCTGAAGAGGGGATTGATAAGACGCGAGAAGGCAGCAATGACCCCACCGCGTTCGCCGACCTTCATCAATCCAAGCCAGAAGGTGAGCACACCCGTCAGGCCCAGGCAAATCTCGAATGCCTTGGCCGAGGAAGTGAATGTCACGGTCATCAGTCGCGACCAGATCTCAGGGTCACCTGCGAAAAGGGACTGGACGACCGCCATGATGAATGCGATGGCGAAGAAACCAAACCAGATATAGTTGAGCATGGGAGGACTGTGGGGTGGGAGGGGAAATAAGGATGCAACAGGATGGGAAAAAGGAAGGTTACTTTCCAGCGGCTTTCTTTAATCCTTGGATGACGGCGTTGTCGAAACCTTCGCGGGTCATTTCGTTCAGACCTTTGATGGTGATGCCACCGGGGGTGCAGACCTTGTAGATTTCAGTGTCGGGCATGGTGCCGTTCTGTTCGAGGAGATTGACGGCACCGAGTACCGTCTGGTCGATCATCTGCTTGGCAACCTGCGGATAGAATCCGAGTTCGATAGCACCTTGGATGGCCGCCTTGATGTATTGAAGGGCATAGGCAATGCCACAAGAGGTTACAGCAGTGCCGGCAGCCATATGGGCTTCGTCGATGACGATGGCAGAGCCAAGTTCGTCGAAGAGTGCCTTCACAAATGCCTTTTGAGCTTCCTCCACTTGGTTGTTGAAGCAGATAAGGGTGGGGCTCTGCTTGATGCTGATGGCCGTGTTGGGAATGATGCGAACCATAGGCCGCTGATCGCCTGCAAGGAAGGTGTTCAGTTGGTCGAAGGTGATGCCTGCAGCCACGCTGATCAGGAGTGGATTGCTGGCATGGATGGCTGGATAGATTTCCTCGAGCACCGATTGAACGAGCCAAGGTTTGATGCAGAGCAGCACCATCGAGGCATCGCGACAGGCTTCGAGGTTCGACAATGTGGTATGGAGAGAAGGAACGTCTGCAGAAAGGCGGTCGAGCGTGGCCTGCGTATGGGCTGTAACTGTCAGGTCTTCGGCACGTACCAGGGTGCCTGTGGCAAGCCCGCGGGCGATAGCTCCACCCATATTACCTGCTCCGATGATAGCAATTTTCATAGATTCTTGTGATGATTAATATAGAGAATGGAATCTCACGAGTTTAGAATACCTTCACACGGATGTACTTCTTAGGATTCTCCTTGATGGCATTGACCAGCGAATCGACGTCCGAGAGGGTGCGGTTCAGATGATCGTGCAGGTCAGTGGTGTTGAGCAACTTGCCGACACTGTTGTCGTTGGCTTGCATACGTCGTATCATCTGGTTGGCCTCGTTGAGGGTTCGGTTGGCATTGGCGAGAATCTTCTCGACCTCTGCATCCTTGATCTGGTTGGAAATAGTGTCGAGGTTTGCCGTGGTGCTTTCGACATTGTTCAGGATGGCAGGGATGTCATTTTTAAGCAAGCTGTTCAGCGAATTGACCGTTTGATTGAGTCGGATGGTCATCTTGTTGATTTCGAGTAGGCTTTCCTGTACCTTGCTTTCGCTGACGAGTACATTGATGCCGCTGACCAGCGTATCGAGTTTGGGCAGCAGTTCATCGACCTTAGCGATGATGGGATCAGCCTTTTCAAGAAGTCCAGCATTTGTCATGGGCGCAAAGATGGTGTCCCACGGGTTGTAGTACTGTTTGCTTTCGCCCAACTCGAGGTTGATGCTTGAGGTGCCCAGTAGGTCCGTGCTTACATAGACGCGGCTGTCAACTGGTATCTGTATGTTGTCGTCGTAGATGTTGAGCGTAACCAGAACTCGGTCGCTTTCCTTGTGGTACTCCATTTCACGGACGATGCCGACCTTAAGTCCATGAAGCTTGACGTGGCTCGAAACAGCCAGGCCTTCGACTTTATCGCTCGAAAGATAATAGAAGTCACCCTGTCTCAGCGTGTGGATTCCCTTCAGATAATTGACACCCAGAAAAAGAATGACGAGCGAAACAATTGCCCAGAAACCAATCTTTAATTCGTTGCTTATTTTCATTGTTGTAGGATTTTACTAGTTCTTTATGCGGTTGCCGTTTGCATCGAACTTCACGGGAAATGCGCCTGGAAACAGGGCCGTCACCTTCTTGAGGTCGGCATTCAGACCATTCTTGGTGGACGAACTTCCGTAAGTGTATTTGTAGAGGTTGCCTTCCTGATAGTAGGAGATGGGGGACAGACCCTTGAATTCGGGGTCGTCCTCCTTGAGGAGCTTGCTGCTGGCGAGGAACTGGATCTTCCAGACGGCCTTGCCTGTAGCTTGCTTCTCCTTTTCGGGCTCCTGAGGCTTGGCCTCATTCTTGGGCTTCTCATCATCCTTCGAATCGTTGGAATTGGAAAGCTGACGTTTGTCCCATTTCTTCTTGTATTGCTTGAACCCTTGGTAGAGCGCATTGGCAAAGGTGCTCTGCGCATCGTCGGTGTTGATGAAACGCTCTTCGGCCACGTTGCTCATATATCCGAGCTCGACCAGGATGGCAGGCATGGGGGAGTAGCAGAGCACAAAGAGGTTCTTGGCCTTCACGCCGCGACTCACGACATTCTTGGCATAACTGGTCTTCTTGAGGCTGGCGATGAGGTTGTTGTGAACAAAATGCGCCACTTCGAGACTCTGCTTGTTGTGTTTCTCGCGCTGAGCTTGACATAGAATCTTTGTTTCAATGTCGATATCGGTGTCGAAGTTCACACGTTTGCCGCTGATGTCGAGGTTCTCGCGTTCCTCGACGAGGCGTTCCTCAACACGTCGTTTCCCGCTGTCGGAACCTTCGGTGCCGAAGACGTAGGTTTCGAATCCTCGAACAGAAGGTGTAGGACAAGCGTTGACATGGATTGAAATGAAGAGGTCACCCTTGTTCTTCTTGGCGATCTGTGTGCGTTCTGGAAGCGAAGGATATTTGTCGGTCTTGCGGGTATAGACCACTTTCACGTCGCTATGGTTCTTCTCGATGAGACGACCCAGCTTGAGGGCCACATTCAGAGCGATGGTCTTCTCGTCCTGCTTGCATTTGCGGTGGGGTGTGCCATGATCTCCACCGCCATGGCCTGGATCGATGATGATAGTGAATTGTTCCTTGGCCAGCAAGGGGGCAGGAAGAATCAAGGTAAAAACAGCCAGTAGTGCCAGAAGGCGTAGGTTGCGCGTCATTGTCGAATTACGGATATAAAATACATTTATCAGCAAAAAATGCCTGATTTGGGTGCAAATTTACGAAAAAAATTTGTAAGTTCAACAAAAATAGTTTATTTTTGCGCCAACTTTTCGATTTTTTGGCAAATAAACGTAGTTATTGAGCAAATTACAGGATAATATGCAGAAGAAATATGGCCTTTTGGGCCACCCGCTGGGACATTCCTTTTCAAGGAAATTTCACAATGAACGATTCGCACGCCTGGGTATTGATGCTGAATATGTCAACTTCGACCTGGAGGACATTTCTGCCCTTCCCGCTATTCTCCGAAGTGAAACCACGCTGTGCGGCCTTAACGTGACCATACCCTACAAGCAGCAGGTGATTCCTTTTCTCGACGAACTTGACCGCGTTGCTGCACGGATCGAGGCAGTCAATACGATTTGCATTCACCGTATCCCGATGGACGAAAGCATCATCCGGGACAGTCGTATTCCCGGGCTGTGGCTCAAGGGATACAACACGGACATCATTGGGTTCCGGGACAGCATCCGTCCACTTCTTGCCAAAGCGGGCATCCTGGATTCAGCGGGTGTTGCCATAGCTGGTGCGGCAGCTTTAATCTTGGGGACGGGCGGTGCTTCGAAGGCCATCCGGGTAGCCCTCGAGGATATGGGCATTTCCACGGCGTTTGTTTCCCGTTCGTCTGGACCCGGACGTTTCACCTACGAGCAGCTGACACCCGACGTGATGGCTTCGCATCGGATTGTGGTCAACTGTTCGCCTGTCGGCATGTTCCCGCATGTTGATGAATGTCCTGCCATCCCTTATTCATGCTTGACTCCCAACCATGTGTGCTACGACCTGATCTACAATCCTGAAGTGACGCAATTTCTGGCGAAGGCAAACGAAAAAGGCGCCTTCATCCTGGGTGGAGGCGCCATGCTCGAAGGGCAGGCCATTGCTTCGTATAACTATTGGACTGCAAACGATTAGCAGATTATTTCCAGGTCTGCCAATCTCCCATGATGATATCCGGGTTTTCGTCCTCGTCAGCTGCGAGGAGGGAAGCCCTTTTTTCGTCGAGTTCGTGAAGGATTTCCCCAATGGGCCTTGATTTTCGGCGATTGGCGTCCTCGAGAAGGTCCATGATTTCGAGGAAACAGGGCAATGGCGGTCGGTCGGTTGGGAACCTGACATCCACGTGCATCAGGCATGCCCCATAGAGGCCCAGACTGAAATTCATCTGCCGTTCGAGGTTCTCATTCCCGTTCGGGATGTAATAGCCTTTTTGCTGGAGGGGCTTCAGATGATCGTGGAGGGTGGCTGCATGGTCCTTCCCCTCGATGCTGCTGAACGAGAGGGTCCACAGATCTTCTCCTGGTTGTCCCATGAGTGCTTCGCGTTCGAGGTATGCCTGGCAGTCGATGCCCAGAAAGAGATAGTTCCAGAAGAGTGAGGCGCGATAGGCCGATAGGGTCTGGTCGATTCGAACGGGCCGACCTGCATGACGCATCTCGCTGAAATACCACCAGCGGTCTGTCGAGCAATGGGCTCGCACCCCTGCAAAGAGAGACATAGCCTCCAGTTTCATGAGGTTGCTCTGCTTGGCTTGTTCTTTGTTCATGTCTTTTTGCCTCTTAACACTTCATAGATAGCAGCAGCGTCCCGTCTGCTCCATCCATTCGTGCGATGCTTGGTAAGACGCCTTATCGGAGCATACCCAAAGGATGGAGGTGTGGAGATGCTTGTCACCTTTTTTCACCATTATACCATTGGCTGATGGGGGAGGAGCCTGTCCATCTGTCAGTATGACCAACCCGTCATAGTCGTTGCGTTGTAGCATGATGTAATCGAAGAGTGGCTGGTAGCTGGTTCCTCCTCGGCCTTTCACGTTCACGATTCGATGGGCCTGATGCATGGGTTCGATAGTGCCAAGGACAGCATCAAACTGACACACGTCAATCTGCACAACGCCATAACGGAATATGCGGTTGATGGCGCTGTAAAAGTCCGAAAGCATACTATCTGAAATGCTTCCGCTTGTATCGATGGCAACCAGCAGATGGGTGTCGAACTGATGTGTGCTCCCCAGTTGCAGGAATCCGGTTCTTCGATTGGGTCGCATACGTGTCAGATGTCGCTGACTGCTCAATATTGAACTATGGAAACCTTTCCAGATCAGCCTATTGTTGATTCGAGCCTGAGTGCTTGCCTTGATGATTTCGACGATTTCGGCAGGCATTGTGCCCCAATCTGTTGTGCGGTTAATCAGGTCGTTGATGCGCTGCCGTTGCAGCTCGTCTTCTCTCCACAGCTGCGACTTGTCCTTATCTGCGGGATTGTCGTAGAGTGAAGGGTGTGGAGTGCTCGGTGCTTCTGAGTCTTTCGGATTATTTGGAGAGCTCTGATTACTCTGATTATTCTGATTATCCCGTTCGCTTTCCTGCTTTTGTCCCTGAATCTGCTTGGCATACCATTCATAGTACTGGCCCAAGGGCAGGTGGTAGAAGCCAGGATCGTGAACGGGCAGTTTGTCCTTGTGGAGCATGCAGTAGCCATCACCGATGGTGATGTCCGATCCTATCGAAAGTGCTTCCTTGCTGCATCCTTCCGGCTGACGTTCATAGGGATGCTTCAAAAATAGCCGGATCATCTCGACGCGCATCAACTGCTCTACTTCGGCATAGTTCTTGTGCAAAAGGATGAGCGGATTGTATTCTATCTTTCCTTGGCCGGAGCGAAAGGCGCACTCCATGCGAACATTCTCCTCCAACTGCTGTTGGCAAAGCAGCGAGAAGAAGGCAGGTTCCTGCAGAAACCAGTTTTCGCTCAATATTTTCAATGTGTCGGCTACACTCATTCGAAGAAAAAACAGGTTGTCGGTCAATTGCTTTTCGACACGTCCATTCGACGTTATAGCTTGGCAATGAAGGCAGAGAGCTTCTGATAGATATCGGGGCAAAATGTAGTGAGGAAGAGGATTGTCTCGGGATAGCTTCCACTTTCGAAAAGGTTGGCTAAGTGCGCGATAGCCTCTTTCTGCTCCATCTTTTCAAGAAGCTCGTAGTAATAAACGAAATTGTCGGCATACCGATGCAACTGGACAAAATCCATGGGCGAATTTTTGTCGAGGGTCTGGGTTGCATAGGCAAGGAGTTGGGTTGCATCGGGATAGGTGACTTGGATATGCTGGAAGATGCTTTCGTTCACGATGGCCAGTTGATGCAGCCGATAGCTTCGGAGCTGGGCTTCGTGTGCTTTGCAATCGTTCAGAATCTGAATGCCTGTCAACATTTGGTTCCCTTGCAGGAAGGCAAAGAACCGACTGGCAGCCTGGGCTCCGACGATACCGGCAATCAGGTCGATGTCGTCATCTCCGAGGGATCGCCGGGGGCGCAACGTTCCGTCGGGAGCTGTTTCCTGAAGAACATCGCTCACTCGGCGCCAGGCTCTCCGGTCGGGATATTTCTCCAGCCCGGTGTCTTGGCCTTCCTTTCGTTCTGCCGTGTTGTCAAGCAGGGTGGGTTCGTTTTGGATGAAGTCAACGACACGCTGGTCGAGGTGCTTCTGCTGCGCCCACAAAAGCCATTCCTGCACGGTGGGACAGAACTTATACACATTGAATCGGCTCACCAGTGAGGGGTCAAGATGCGTGAGCTGGTATTCGTCACCTTCGTTGACTGCCGAGATGATGCGACTTCCCTTGGGCAGTTCATGTCCCGCTAAGCGTCGGTTGAGGGCCAGGTCCATAACGGTTTGCAAAATCTCGGGACGTGCACGGTTCAGTTCGTCCAGGAATAGCACAATCGGCTTGCCATCGGTAGGGAACCAATAGGGTGGCACGAAGTCGGTGCGCTCTCCTGTCTTGGTGGGCAGACCGATCAAGTCGCCGGGGTCGGACATCTGCCCCAAGAACAAAGGAACCACGCGCATCCCTTTTCCTTGATAATAGTCGCTCAGTATCTCTGACTTGCCAATACCATGACGCCCCACCAGCATGATGTTATGCGTGGCGGGGGTCACATCGAGGATATGCAATAATTTTCTTGAATCGATTGTTATCATAATCAGAACTGAATCTAAGGGAATTATGGGATTCTAAAGGATTTTAAGGGACGGATGCGTAACGTGGTTCAAATCTGGGTAAGATGAAAGTGTCGTCCCTAAAAATCCCTAAAATCTATAATTATCTCTTCATGTCCCTTAATGATTCTATTTCTTCAGCCACTTGTCGAGCCAGTTGAAGTAAACGCGCTGCCAGAGTACAGCATTCTGTGGGTGCAGCACCCAATGGCTTTCGTTGGGGAAGTAAAGGAATTCGGCGGGAATGCCACGCATACGGGCGAGGTTAAAAGCCTGCATTCCTTGGGTTACAGGGATACGATAGTCATGTTCGTTGTGGATCACGAGGATTGGGGTGTCCCATTTAGTGATGGACTTGTGAGGTGAATCGGTGTAGCAGGGATTGATGCCACCATTACCGCGCTTTGGCGTGTGGCAGAGACCTTCCTGTAGGCCACTTTGTCCAAAATACGATCCGCCGTAATCCCAGTCTGCAAACCACATCTCTTCGGTTTCGCCATACATCGATTCGCAGTTGAAGATGCCGCAATGGGCGATGAAGCACTTGAAGCGCTTCTGATGATGACCGGCCAACCAATAAACCGAATAACCTCCGAACGAGGCACCGACGGCGCCAAGTCGGTCGGCATCGCACCACGATTCGGTTTTCGCGATGTTGTCGATAGCCGTGAAATAGTCGCGCATGCATTGTCCGGCAAAATCTCCGGCTATCTGCTCGTTGAACTTTTGACCAAAGCCCGGCACGCCATGCCTGTTGGGCAGGACGAGGGCATAGCCGTTGGCCTGCATGATAGCAATGTTCCAACGTGTGCTCCAGAACTGGCTTACGGCACTCTCGGGTCCTCCCTGGCAATACAGAAGAGTAGGAACCTTGAGGTTCGGGTTCTTCGAAATGGCTTCGTCGAAGCCGGCAGGATAAGCGATCCATACCAGCATCGTGTCGCCATTGGTGCATTTCATCCAACGCTTTTCGATGCGCCCCATATCACCAAGTTGGGCGAGCAGCGCGTTGTTCTCGTGGGTCAGCTGAGTTGCCACGCCATCCTTCAGTTCGAAGATTTCGTTCGGCTGATGCCAATCATGTCGCAGCGTCAGCAGCTTGTCGCCGACGTATGCTACGGCTCCAAAGTCGTGGTCCGAATTGTCGCTTATACGCGTTACCACTCCATCCAGTGTGGCGTTAAACACCTGTGCTGTGCCATAGCTGTAGCTCACGAAGGTCAATGCCTTGCCATCGGGAGTCCAGACGTATGCCTCGCAGTTGTTGTCATAATTGGTTGTGAGGTCCTTGAACTTTCCGATGTAGTTGGCTGCCTTGGCCCAATCTCCGTCGTTGCCCATTGGGAAACCATCGAGGTTCATTACCAGAAGTGCATTCTTGTCACTCTCGTAGCCATTGCGGGCCATGGCCTGGAAGGCAAGGAGTTTGCCGTCTGGTGAGAAGGTTGGACATGTGTCGTAGCCATGATCGCCGGGATGCAGGTCGAAGGTCTGGCCTGTGACGATATCATAGAGATAGATTGATGAGCGGGTCGAGAAAGCATATTGGGTACCCACTTCCTTGCGTGTAGCATATACAATTTGTGAACCATTGGGATTCCAGGCAAAACTCTCGATGCCGCCAAATGGACGCATCGGGCACTCATAAGGCTCACCTTCCATAATGTCGATCAGAGCATCCTTGTTCAGCCCATTCTCGCCAAAGGGAGCAATGAAAGGATGGGGGCAGTTGTTCACGAAATCGTCCCAATGACGATAGTTCATGTCGTCCCACAGTCGTCCTGTAGTCTTGTCAAGGCCTTCGAAAAGCGTTGAGTCAATGCGGGGAATGTCGAGCGGAAGGATTACGAGCACTTGGTCTTGGTTGGGACTGAGCAAGAAGCCTTCGATGTCCTTGTCGAGGTCGGAAATCTGCTTTCGGGCTGTGCCATCGGCATTCATCTGCCACATCTGCATCGAGCCGCTCTCACTACTGAGGAAGTATATCTTCGAACCGTCCTTGCTCCACACTGCATTCTGTTCTGAGCATTCTGTACGGGTGATTTGTACGGGTTCGGCATTCTCCCGAGTGACATCGAGGACAAAGAGTTCCCGGTTGGTCTTGTCCTGCTTCACGCTGGTGTACCCCACGGCATAGAGCACCTTGCTGCCGTCGGGCGAAGCCTGCATGTCGCTGATCTTTCCAAGTTCCTGCAAAAGTTCGGGAGTCAAGTGGTCTGCTACTATCTCTGTCTTTCCGACAAGGGGAGCATTTTCAGGCTGTGCCTCCTTGTTCGAGGTACAGGAAGCTGCCAGTGTAAGTGTTGCAGCTGCTGTCATGATGATTAGGTTTTGCTTGTTCATTTTATGCGGTTATTTACGTGTTTCGGTAGTTTTTGACAAGTTCCAGCAGTTCATTTCCGAAGGCTTCCATCGAGCGTTTGCCGATGCCAGGCATAGCGATCAGCTCCTTCTGATTAGCAGGCAAGTTGTTGGTGATGGCGACTAGGGTTGAGTTGTGCAGGATGGAGTAAGGCGGCACCTTAAGCTGGTAGGCCTTTTTCATTCGCCATTCACGCAGGGCATCGTAGAGCTTGGGGTTCTTGATGTCGTCGCTGGCAGCCACCTTGACCTTTTCGGGAGCTTTTTCCTTCGGGGCTTTCGGCATCTTCTTTTTTGCAGCCTTCGGATTGTCAGCATTCATCGAAGCCAGGGCCTTGGCGTCCCAATAGGCATCTAGGCTGAATCCACCCAGGCAGTTGGTCAGAATCTGTATCTTCAGGTTGTAGTCGTTGCTGAGAAGCTCGAATTCTCGCTCCATCTGCTCCTTGGTGGCCTGGTTGTCGATATCAGGCAACCCCTCATCAATCAGGTCCTGCAGCAGTTCCACAGTTCGATTGAGAAACCAGGCAAAGCCTTTGTTCAGCCGTTCGTGAAGGGCCGTGTTGTCATCAAAGTTTTCGGTCAGGGGCATCATCTGATGAATGACACCTTGGAAGATGCGTCCTACCTGCAGCGGGCTTTCCTTCTTCTGCGAATCGTTCACGCCTTCCAATTCGTTGCTGAGCAGCTTAAGCTTCCGGACGTAGTTTGGATAGATGCGCGAGAGGTGCTCTTCGGCTAGACGGTGCAGGTAGTTGAGGCGCGTCAGCAGCTGGTTATAGTCGAAAAGGTTGCCCAGGATTTCTTCAATGCATTGGCGTCGATCCTCGATAAGCTGTTTCGGGGTAGGCTGGTTCATTTCGACAAAACGGTTGAAGGACATCACCTGCGGATCTACAAAGATGGCACTTGCCGGTATGGGTCGGCTCAGCACCAGGCCTTCGAGCGTCCGGCATCGCGACAGGGCGACATAGACTTGTCCTGGGCTGAAGGCGCGTTCGGCCTGTATGATGGCTCGATCGAAGGTGAGTCCCTGGCTCTTATGGATTGTGATGGCCCAGGCAGTCTTCAAAGGAATCTGCTGGTAGGTGCCAGCCACATCTTCAGTGATCTTGCCCGTCTTCGGGTCAGTCGAATACTTCATATTTTCCCAGATCTGTCGCGTCACCTCGATGGTCTTGGGTTTCTCGTCCCGCTGTTCCTGATTAGGGTCCAGCGAATCAGGAGCACATTCCACCCAAACCCGTTCGGCATCGCATTTCACAACACGTCCAATCTTGCCGTTGTAGTACGTATGGTTCGGGTCGTTCTTGCAGAACATCACCTGTGCACCAATCTTCAAGGTCAGTTCCTCGTCGGTCGGATAGGACATTTCGGGGAAATCACCCTTCACGATGGCCTTGTAAACCATGGGTTGAGTGGGTAATTGCTGCAGTCTCGACGAGTTGATGTTGGCAGCCTGGACGTTGTGAGTGGTCAGGGTGATGTAGCCTTCTTCGTCCTTAGGCTGGAAGGATTGGTTAACGCGAGCGTTGAGTTTGGCCAGACTTGCTGAAGTCATGCGGTTGTCGCGCACCTGGTTGAGAAGATCGACAAATTCCTGGTCTGCCTGACGATAGACCTGCTTCAGCTCGATGGTTGTGTAGTTGGTCTTCTGAAGGGCCTGGCTTCCAAAAAAATAGGGTGTCGTGTAGCCGTGTTCCTTGAGTATCTGCCATTCGTCCTCCTTCGCAACTGGGGCAAGCTGCTGCAAGTCGCCGATCATGAGCAATTGTACGCCTCCGAAGGGAAGATAGCGGTTTTGGAAACGTCGAAGCACTTCATCAATAGCGTCCAGCAGGTCACAGCGCACCATCGAAATTTCGTCAATGACCAGCAGGTCGAGCGTTCGCAGGATGTTGATCTTGAGTTTGGAATAGGAGAACTTGCTTTTCTTCTCGCGACCAGCAAGGTCTTGTCCGGGCAGGTACATTCCTGGTGCAAGCTGGAAGAATGAGTGGATGGTCACACCTCCGGCATTGATGGCAGCCACACCTGTGGGAGCCACAATGATCATTTGCTTGTTGGTGATTTGTTCCAGCCGTCGCAGAAACGTAGTCTTCCCCGTTCCTGCCTTGCCCGTCAGGAAGATGTTTCGATGCGTGTATTGGGCGTATTTGAACGCCATTTCCAATTCCAGGTTCTCCATAACTCAAATTCCCATAAGGTCGCGATAGATGTCGAGCGTGGCACCAATCTGATCCTTGTTAGCCGTGTAGTTCAAGGCCACATCGCCCACATTATGCAGCAAAGTGAAGACAATCTCGTCGCCCTCGTTCTTCTTGTCGTGCGTCATCAGTTCGTAGAGCTGGGGATAGTCGTCGCAGGTGATCTGGAGCGGGCCATAGTTCTCCTTGACAAAATTGGCAATGTCGTAGAGGGTCTGTGAAGGGAATCCTACCATCTGATGGCTCATGATGAGTTCGCAGACGAGGCCCCAGGCGATGGCATAGCCATGCAGCACGGGATGTCCCTGTCGCATGCACCAGGTCTCGAAGGCATGGCCGAACGTATGTCCCAGATTGAGTGCCTTGCGCAGTCCCTTCTCGAAGGGATCCTGCCGCACCACCTGCTGCTTCACATTGACACTGGTCTCGAGCAGGGGGAGCAGTGTTTCGGTGTCCCAGTGGTCGATGTCGTAGTTCAGCAGGTCGCTGAGGTGCTTCTTGTCGCTCAGCAGTCCATGCTTCAGCATTTCGGCATAGCCGGAAAGCAGGTTGGTGTGGTCGAGTGTCTCGAAGAACTTAGTCGAAATCAGTACGGCTGCAGCGGGTGCAAAGGCTCCCACTTCGTTCTTCAATGCTCCGAGGTTCACGCCGGTCTTGCCGCCCACGGCAGCATCCACAGCACCCAGTAGGGTTGTGGCTACATTGATGAAGGGGATGCCCCGTTTAAAGGTAGCAGCAGCAAAACCTCCCAGATCGGTGATCATGCCTCCTCCCACATTGATCAGGAGCGAATGGCGGGTGGCATGGCGGTCCGAAAGGGCCTGCCACACTTCGGTCAGCGACTCGATGTTCTTTGCCTGGTCGGTGTCCTCGATGTAGAGGGTTTCGATCTTCTGGGAGGGGTGTTCCAGTTCGTATTCATTCATAAAAGAGGCAATGACGGGCAGGCAGTAGTGCAGCGTCTCCGTGTCGAAGAGGATGAACAGCTTGTCGTGATGGATTCGTTTGGTGAAATCCCTCAGTGCCTCACAGATATCGTTTGTAAAAAGAACCTGTTGTTCAATTTGTTCCATAGTTTCATTGGTTTATTATCCCGAGCTCGGCAGCCAGGTGGTCCATGAACGCCAGGGCGGCTTCGCGTGTGTTGGCACAAAGACCGTCGAGGATAGCATTCTTCTGAGCTTCCCGCAGGATGCCCACTTCCTTCGAAGGGGTCAGATGGTAGCGTTCCATGATTTCGTTGCCATCGACGGGAGGTGTCCAGTTTCGGTAGTCGTCCTTCTCCTGGATCTCCTGCATCTTCTGGCGTACGATCTTGAAGTTGTCCAGGAATCGGCGCACCTTCTCGGGTATTTTCGAGGTGATGTCGGCCTCGCAGAGCAACATCAGGTCGTCGGTGTCTTCGCCGGCTTCGAACATCACGCGTCGGATGGCCGAATCGGTGATTCCTTCGTCGGCCAAGTGGATGGGTCTCATGTGCAGACCGACGAGTTTCTGCACATACTTCATTTCCTTGCCCAGAGGTAGTTTCAGGCGGCGCATGATGGGCAGCACCATGCGTTGTCCGATGAAGTCGTGGTTGTGGAATGTCCATCCCAGCTTTTCGTCATAGACTTTCGCCTTGGCTTTGCCCAGGTCGTGGAAGATGGCGGCCCAGTGTAGCCAGAGATTGGGCGTGCGGCCCTGTTCGCGCTCCATGCGACAGACGTTGTCGAGCACGGTGAGCGTGTGCAGGAAGTTGTCCTTGTGCCCGCGTCCATCCCGGCTTTCGATGCCGGCCAGCGCTGTCAGTTCGGGGAAGATGATCTGCAGCAGGCCGCATCGCTGCAGCAACAGCCATCCCTGCGAGGGTCGGTTGCACATCTGTATCTTGTTCAGTTCCTCGATGATGCGTTCGGCCGATATGATCTTGATTCGTTCGCGGTTCCGGGCAATGGCTTCGAAGGTTTCGGGCACAATCCTAAAGTCAAAGCGGCAGGCAAACCGGATAGCCCGGAGCATGCGCAGCGGGTCGTCCGAAAAGGTGATGTCCGGTTCGAGCGGCGTGCGGCATAGTCCTGCCTTCAGGTCGTCCAGGCCCTGGAAGGGATCAACCAGTTCTCCGAAGCGATTGGCGTTGAGGCATAGGGCAAGGTCGTTGATGGTGAGGTCTCGGCGGTTCTGGTCGTCCTGTAGCGTCCCGTCTTCCACGATAGGCTTACGGCTGTCGTGATTGTACGACTCCTTGCGTGCCCCGACGAATTCAACAGTCAGCAGGTCGGTCATCTCGCCGGTCTTCAGGTCACGGCTCCTGTACTTCACTTGTGCAGTCCCGAATGTACGGAATACCGACAGGTGAGTGCGCCGTCTGCCCAGTCGTCGAGCCAGTTTCTCGGCCAGCTCGATGCCACTTCCCACCACTACGCAGTCGATGTCCACTGAATCGAGTCCCAGGAAGATGTCGCGCACAAAGCCCCCGATGACGTAGCTTTCGCGACCGAGGGCGTCGGCTTCCTCGCCGATGATTCGGAAGACGCTCATGCACGTGCCATTGACATCGCGCACGGCAAAGTCCTTCTTGTCCAGGTATTCGATCAGTGTATCTCGCGTATATTCTTTAAACATTATCTGAATTTTTAGTTTGCAAATCTATTGATTATTTCAAGAATTTCCAAATATTTTCAAATAATTTCCCCTAAAATTTGGATAATTATCGGAAAATACCTTCATTTGTCAATCCAAATTTCGTATTAGTCGATTGTTATAAAGCGAAAAATATGTCATGACGTTCTGCAGATTCCCTTTTTCAATGATTCTCTTGCCTGTGCTGGTCACACTTTCTTCGTTCTGTCCCGATGAAACGGGTGGGGACGAGGTGTGCTTCAACCTTGAGAACAGCGTCGTGGCGGCATATCTGCAGGATGCGCATACCCACTATGCCGATGGAATTGGTCGCGAGGGTGTCAGCCGGCTGAACGCCAGAGTCCTGGGTAACGACCAGTCGCCCTATCTGAGCCAGGTAGTTGAGAAGTACGACACGCCCAACTGGGCCGAACTGCCTGCCGCTGTGCCCATTCCTTCGGTGGGAGGAGTCGTTGTTCAGATTTCCGATCGTCCCGATTTCGCTGCGCTGCTGGAGTTCCCGTCTGAGGGCGATACGACCTTCGTCAGCAATCTTATTCCCCAGAAGGTCTATTGGTACCGGGTGCTCGATGCCTCGGGCAGCATGCTTTCGGACGGCATCTTCAAGACGTTGGGCCAGGTGCGGATGATACAATCCCGCAATGTGTTCAATGCGCGCGATGTGGGTGGATGGCCCTGCGACGGAGGACGTCTGTCCTACGGTAGGTTGTTCCGTTCTGCAGCACTCGACCAGGTGGCCACGTCGGACGATGCTTCGTACGACATCGACGTGTTCACGAAAAAGTTGGGAATTGGTGTCGAAATGGATTTGCGTGCTCCGACCATCAGCCGCAGTCCGTTAGGGTCTGGGGTGAAATTCTATCAGAAGGAATTGTCGCACTACCTTTATATGATGAACAATACCTATTGGTCGCCTTCCAGTTCGCAGGTGCGTTCGGGTTCCTATTATGCCAATCTACAGTTTTGTCTGCAGCGGATTACCTACAACCTGATGGACGATCGTCGCATCGTCGTGCATTGTTCCTACGGTGCCGATCGAGCTGGTACTCTGATGTTCATCATCGAGGCCCTTTGTGGCGTTTCCGAAGCCGATTTGGTCATCGACTGGGAGCTCTCGTCCTTCACGGGCAAATGCTATCGTAAATACATCGACCAGGAGGAGCTGACCTATTACTACATGGATGGCGACAACCTGGTGAAAACCTATGCCGAGATGCGCTCGCTGTTCCGTTATCTCTACGAGAACTATGGTGGTAGGGAAGGGGCAAGCGTACAACAGCAGGTGGTGGCCTGGCTCCAGGACAAGATCTTTGCCAATACGGCTGACCGGGGTACCTCCATCATCGAGGCTTTGCGTCGGCATCTCATTGTTCCACAGGTCAAGTCGCCGACCATCGTTCGCGATGTGAGCCTTGATACGAACCATCCACGCTACGCCACGACGTTCGAATCCACTCGCACTTCCTTTTCCGAAGCCAATCGGATGATCAGTGCGGTCAATGCATCGTATTCGGCGAGCAACGATTTCTCTTCCACGGGTCCAATCGACTGTTCGGGCTATAGCCATCTGCTCGTCAATGTCTCACTCCACGATGTCGCTGCATTCTACGATGTCGGGCTGCATTTTATCGGGGGTATCCTCGACGAAACGTCCGACGAAGAAGCTGCCGATGATTCCAAAGAGGAAGTTACACACGAATATGCAATCCCTGCAGATGCTGCCTACGTCCGGTTCAACATTCCGACGGGCAAACGATGGACGGCCGTACTTTCCGCAGGTTCCATCCTGAATCCCGACAATCCGACCGAAGATATCCCCTCTGTGGTTTCCGACGGCATCGAACCTTCGTCCGACAGGTGGTATACGCTTGATGGCCGGTGTCTGCACGAACGTCCAACCTCGAAAGGACTCTACTTGCATCAAGGCCGGAAGGTGCTCGTCCGTTGACATCAGAACCGGACGAATATCATCCGTTGACATCAGGACTGGACGAAAATCATCCGTTGGTGTCAGGATTCATGATCTCGGCCCAATCGTCGGCATCGAAGTCCTCCAGATCCTCCAGGCTGAAGTCGAACTCATCGACGTACTGCGGCGTGTTGAAGTCATCAATGTCGCGGCGGTCCTTCTTGGTGGGGCGTCCCAGTCCCTTGGCTCGGTCGCGGAAGCCTGAGATGCGATTCATCTCCAGCAGGTCGAGCTGTTCCTTGCTGGTCACATTCTCCATGAAGCCCGGCACGAGCTTAGCACCCATCCGGTTCTCGGCCAGGGCAAGCACCTTGAACGAGTAGATAATAGGCGGTTTCTTCACGTCGATCACTTCTCCCACCTTCACGTTGCGCGAAGGCTTCACCTTTTGGCCACCTATTGTCACGCGGCCCATCTTGATGGCGTCGGTAGCGATGGTGCGTGTCTTGAAGATACGCACGGCCCATAGCCATTTGTCTATTCTGACTTCGTTATTTGCCATTGTATTTGTTCATTGCGTTTGATGGCCCAGCCAGGCAGAACTCCTCGATGAACTTCGTGGTCGTTTCCAGGCGTTCGCCCATCTTCTCCTCTTCTTCGGGTGGAAAATGGCCGAGCACCCAATCCACCTGTGCACCCTTGGGAAAGTCGCCGCCGATGCCGAATCGCAGTCGGGCGAAGTTTGCCCCGCCGCATTTGGCGATGATGTCCTTCAGGCCGTTGTGCCCACCGTCTGAACCCTTGGTGCGCATGCGCAGGGTGCCGAAGGGCAGGGCGATGTCGTCGCACACAATCAGCACGTGGTCCAAAGTGATTTCCTCCTGCTGCATCCAGTAGCGCACGGCATTGCCGCTCAGGTTCATGTAGGTGCTGGGTTTCAGGACGAGCAGCAACTGGTTCTTCAGCCTGAATTCGCAGATTGCTCCATAACGGTTCTCCTCGAACTTGGCATTGTGGGCAGCAGCCAGGGCATTGACCACCCGGAATCCGATATTATGCCGGGTGCCCCAGTATTCTTCTCCGATATTTCCTAAGCCGACGATAAGGTATTTCATTATTTTAAGAAAAGATATGAAGGAAAATATGGGATATTTGGGGATAATAAATGACGATACTTTCGCCTTGTCGAAAACAGGATCCAAGAAACATCCGTCCCTTAATATCCCCAAGAATCCCTAAACATCCCTAAGAATCCCTTATTATAAAATTAGAGAGTAAAAAGGGAAAGACTCCCTTTTTACTCCCCTGGCTTGCTTTTTTCCCATGCGGGGAAAAGCTTACTTGCCGCGCGAAGCACGTGTAGCCTTGACGCTTGCCACGATGACGCTCTTGGCATTGAGGAGCTCAAGGTTCTCGAACTTCAGGTCGCCAACACACAGCGACTTGCCGAGCTCAAGGCTGGTCACATCGACAACCAGACGGTCGGGGATGTTTGCATAGTTGCCCTTCACGGTCAGGGTGTTGACCTGCTTCACCAGTTTACCACCGGCCTTGACACCAGCTGCGTGACCTTCCACCTTTACAGGGATGGCAACGACGATGTCGTCCTCGGGGTTGAACTTCTGGAAGTCGAGGTGCAGGATCTCCTCGTTCACAGGACCGAACTGAGCCTCCTTCAGGATGGCCTTGCAGGCTGTACCCTCGATGTCGAGGTTGATGGCATACACGTTCGAGGTGTAGAGGAGCTTGCGGAGATCGACAGCCTTCACGGTGAAGGAAAGTGCTCCGTCCTTCGAAATGAGGTTGCAGGGGATAAGACCCTCGGCGCGGAGGTGCTTGGCAGCTCTCTTGCCGGCAGCGGCACGCTTAGTGCCAGTGAGTGAATACTCTTTCATTTTGTTTGTTTAAATAATTAAATGTGTTACTCTTTTTGCCCTTCGAGCAAAATACCATCACACGAATCGCGGCGGACGCTTTCTATTGGAGTCCTGGCTCCCGGACATTCCGTCGGATGCTGATGTTAAACTCAAAAGCGGCGCAAAGGTAACCTTTTTTACAACATCTGCCAAATTTTCCGGTCCCTTTTTCGGCAAAATTGCCTCTTTTTCTCAAAATTTGCAAAAAAATAGCATCTAAAATGAACAAGTTAACGATAAATCTTGTATCTTTGCACCGCTATTATATATATTTGACAAGGTATTGTATTACGTTATTTATTTAGAAAATGGCAGAACAAATCGATTGGAGCAAACTTGGCTTTGGATATAGCAGGGCTCCTTACAATGTACGTTGCACCTTCAAGAATGGTGCTTGGGGCGAACTCCGCGTCAGCGAGAGCGAAGAAGTGACTATGCACATGGCAGCTACTGTCCTCCACTACGGACAGGCTGGTTTCGAAGGCTTGAAGGCCTTCCGTGGCAAGGACGGCAAGATCCGCATTTTCCGCATGAACGAAAATGCTAAGCGCCTCCAGAACACCTGTCACACGATTCTGATGGAGCCGCTCCCCGATGGCCTTTTCGAAGAGGCTGTCCTCAAGGTTGTCAAACTCAATAGCCACCTCGTTCCTCCTTACGAGACGGGTTGCTCGCTCTATATTCGCCCTGTACTTTTCGGTACTGGTCCCCAGGTTGGTGTCTCTCCAGCCGACGAATATGAGTTCATCATCTTTGTGATGCCTGTTGGCCCCTACTTCAAGGATGGTTTCAAGGCCACTCCCTGCTGCATCATGCGTGGCTACGATCGTGCTGCACCTCTCGGTACAGGTCGTGTCAAGGTGGGCGGCAATTATGCAGCCAGCCTTGTTTCCGGCACCATTGCCCACCAGAAGGGCTACAGCGCTGTCATCTACCTCGATGCACGCAGCAAGAAGTTCATCGACGAATGCGGCCCTGCCAACTTCTTCGGTATCGATGGCAACACCTACATTACCCCCGAGTCCGAGTCCATCCTTCCTTCCATCACCAACATGTCCATCCAGCAGGTTGCACGCGACCTGGGTATGAAGGTGGAGATTCGTCCGATGCCCGTCGAAGAGCTTGCCTTCCTCGACGAAGCTGCCATGTGCGGCACGGCTGCCGTCATCTCGCCCATCTACCGCATCGACGACCTCGACGAGGACAAGACCTACAACATCCTGCCCAGCAATATTCCTGGTCCCGTCTGCACCAAGCTCTACGAAACCCTTCGCGGCATCCAGTATGGCGACATCGAGGATACCCACGGTTGGGTGACAATAGTTGAGGAGTAAAGGATATGAAGGGATTCGAAGGGATAGTAAGGGATATGAAGAGACGTTTCCTTCGCCTGTCGTATTCTGTTCAAGCCGACAATTGTTAATTATTAATTGTTAATTGAACACCCGTCCCTTAAAATCCCTAAGAATCCCTTAAAATCCCCAAGAATCCCTTAGATTTATATGTTTGACTTCGACCTGACTAAGATAAAGGCTATGGTTTTCGACGTCGATGGCGTGTTGTCATGCAGCACAATCGCCATGGACGAAGAGGGCCAGCCTTTACGTACTTTAAATGTCAAGGACGGTTACGCCATCCAGCTGGCCGTCAAGCGCGGTCTTGTCGTGGCTATCATTTCGGGTGGACGAAGCCAGAACATCGTGCGTCGCTACGAGTACCTGGGTGTTCGCCATATATACATGGGTTCGAGCTACAAGTTGCGCGACCTCGACGACCTGGCAGCACGCACGGGCATCGCACTGGACGAGATGCTCTATATGGGTGACGACATCCCCGATTACGAGGTGATGCAGCGTGTGGGATGCCCCGTTTGCCCCGCTGATGCTGTGCCCGAGATCAAGGCGATTTCCTGCTACGTCAGTCCCTTTTCAGGTGGGTCAGGAGCTGCGCGCGACGTGGTCGAACAGGTGCTCAAGGCACAGGGAGGTTGGATGACCGATAAAGTAGCTTTCGGATGGTGACGCGACTTCTTTTGGCAAGCAACAGTCCTCGTCGGCGCGAACTGCTCGCCGGCCTCGACATCCCCATGGAGGTGGTGCGCCTCAAGGACATCGATGAGACGCATCCTGCTAATCTCGAGGGAGGTGACATCCCCCTGCACATCGCCCGGCTCAAGATGCACGCCTACGACATGGAGCTGCGTCCCGGCGAGGTGCTCATCACGGCCGACACCATTGTCTGGGTCGATGGCCAGGAGCTGGGCAAGCCCGCCGATGCCGATGATGCCCGCCACATGCTCCATCTGCTTAGCGGACGCACTCATCAGGTGTTCACAGCCGTCTGTCTGCGCAGTGCCCTCGACCATTGCGAGTTCGTCTGCCGCACCGATGTCACCTTCGACCCGCTCTCCGACGAGCAGATCGACTATTACATCACCCGCTATCGCCCTTTCGACAAGGCAGGCGCCTATGGCATCCAGGAATGGATTGGCTATGTGGGCTGTTCCCGCCTCGAAGGGTCCTACTTCAACGTCATGGGGCTCCCCGTCCAGAAACTGTATAACCACTTACACCTACTCAAGGTATGAAACGAAACCGAATCCTTCTTTTTGCTTTAGTAATTAGTCTTGCACTGCTCAGCGCCTGCAAGTACGAGAAGCCCTATACCATCACGGGCACCTTCGACCTGCCCGACCAGATTCCTTTCGGCGACACCATCATCGATGTGCCGTCGATGGATGGTACCTGGGTTTATCTGCTTGACTTCGACAACCAGCTGCTCGATTCCGCTCAGGTTGCAGACAACACGTTCCGCATCGAGGGCATCGTCGATAAGCGCGAACCCTACTATGTCCATTTCGTCAGCCAGATGGGCGATGCCCTGATTGTTGTCGAACCCGGCGACATCGAAGTCACCATCAATCCCGACATTACGGTCTCGGGCACACCTTCCAACGATGGCATGACCGACCTGGAGTCTGCCCTCGACGAACTCAATTCCGAGACCTACGACTATCTGGCCACGCTCACCGACAGCCTCCGCGCTTTGGGTATCGAGCTGACCGACGACGAACAGATGGAGATCGCCGAACGCTATCGTGTGTCGATGGAGCATATCATCGACTCCATCTACGACGCCAATAAGGATAACATGGCAGCCGCCTATGCTGTCCTCATGCGTCACATGAATGTCAATTCAGCCGAGGAGCTCGAGGAGGCCTTGTCCAAGTATCCCAAGTCGATCCGCGAGAATGCCCTCGTGCAGGTCAACCTCCGTTCGTGGCGTGAGTACGAGCGGTATGACGATGACGACTCCATCACCTTCGACCCCTCCATCCTCGGTGTCGAGGAGCTGGATGATTGAGCCATGGCTGAACAGATCATCCTCGGCATCGACCCCGGCACGAACGTCATGGGATATGCGCTCCTCAAGGTCGAGGAACGCAAGCCCTCGCTCATCGTCATGGGCGTGCTGACCCTCTCCAAGATCGAAAGCCACTATCTGCGTCTGCGCCGCATCCACGAGCGCACCCTGCAGCTCATCAACGAATATCACCCCGACGAACTCGCTATCGAGTCGCCCTTCGTGGGCATCAACCCCAATTCGCTCATCAAGCTTTGTCGGGCGCAGGGTGTGGTCATGGCAGCTGCCGTCGAACGCGACATCCCTATCTTCGAATATCCGCCCGCCAAGGTGAAGATTTCCATTGTTGGCAATGGCAATGCAGCCAAGGAGCAGGTGGCCGAGATGGTGAAGCGCCAGCTTCATCTCACCGACGAGATGTTCGAAGGCCAGAAGCTCGATGCCTCCGATGCCCTCGCCATCGCCCTTGCCCACCACTACATCACCTCCCGTCAGATCGGTGGCGGTAGCTCCAAGTCCACCTCCAAGTCCTGGAAGGATTTTGTTGCCCACCATTCCGACCGCGTCAACGACCCCTACAAGAAATAACCCTCGAATGTCCCAGCCCATCACCTTCGACCGCCTGATACGCATCATCACACTTGCAATAGTCTTTATTGCAGTACTTGCGCTGATCAACTACCTGAGCGGCGTGCTGCTGCCCTTCTTCATTGCGTTCGGCATCGCCTATCTGCTCTATCCGCTGGTCCTCTTCTTCCAGCAGAAGGCGCGGCTTCGGAACCGCGTCCTCAGCATCGCAGTCGTGCTGGTGCTCGTCATAGCTGTCCTGACGGGCTTCTTCATGCTCATCGTCCCCTCGTTCATCGATCAGACCATCCGCCTGGAGGAGCTCATCTCGTCCTATCTCACCAAGGTTGGACAGAACAAGAGTGTGCCCGCTCTGCTCGAGGAGTTCGTGTTGCCCTACATCTCCGACTACGACTGGCTTAACCAGCTCGAGAACGGACAGCTCATCTCCATCATCCAGAAGGTCATCCCCGGCGTGGGAGGCGTGTTGTCGCAGGCGTTCCATATCATCGGTGGCCTCGTCACGTTCTGCGTCACGCTGCTCTATCTGTTCTTCATCCTGCTCGACTACGAGCAGATCACCGAAGGCTGGTCGCGCCTCTGGCCCAAGCACAGTCGTGGTCATATGATTAACGTCTCCGATCGTGTGCGCACCAACATGGGCAACTACTTCCGCGGGCAGTCGCTCATCGCCCTTTGTGTGGGCATCCTCTTCGCTATCGGTTTCAGCATCATCGACTTCCCGATGGCCATCGGTCTGGGGCTGTTCATCGGTATGCTCAACCTCATTCCCTATCTTCAGATGGTCGGCATCATCCCCACCATCATGCTTGCCCTGCTCAAGGCCTACGACACGGGCGGCAGCTTCTGGCTCATCCTGCTCTCTGCCCTCGCCGTCTTTGCCGTGGTGCAGACCATCCAGGACATGGTCCTCACGCCCCGCATCATGGGCAAGGCTATGGGGCTCAATCCCGCCATGATGCTGCTTTCGCTCTCGGTGTGGGGCGCCCTTCTCGGCTTCATTGGGCTCATCATCGCCCTGCCCCTCACCAACCTCATCCTCGCCTATGTCAACGAATGGATCGACGAACGCGATGCCCGCGCCCTTGAATCCGATTCGTCCGATGTCGATGCGGACTCACTTCCCGAATCAGAGAACAATCACTAAATAATTCCAATTTTTCCAAAACTTACCATTATGAAACATTGCTTCAAGAAGTCGTATTTATTGTACGCATGCATGGGGCTTATGCTCGCTTCGTGCAAGAGTGATCAGAACGGCAACGACGCCCAGTCAACCACCGATCCCGCCGACGTGGCCACCGAGATGATCAACGATGCCAAGAACGCCGTGAAGGCCGTTGTCAAGAACGAGGCATTCTACGAGCAGATGCTCGACATCTTCTGCCGCCAGAACTACGATCAGCTCTTCAAGGACATCATGGGCAGTCGCACCTATGTAGCAGGATCGCTCAAGGTGGATAGCATCTCCCATCTCGACGGCACCGACGTCATGGTCTATGGCAAGCACAACTTCGAAGGTCGTCTGGGCAAGGAGCACGAGAACCGCACCTTCGTCGCCCTCATCAAGGAGGTAGCCGACAAGGCCAACGAATACACGGTGACCTTCGCCAAGGAGCGCAAGAGCCTCGTCAGCCTCGTCGGTAAGGAGGACTCCGAGTCGCGCACCGCGAACTTCTACTACGATCCCTCCAGCAAGGACCTGGCAGCAACCATCCTCGACACCGTGCTGAAGGACAACGCCTACTACGAGCGCATGCTCGACAAGTTCTGCCAGCAGAACTACAACGACCTCTTCAAGGACCTCATCGGCAAGCGCAAGTATGTGGCTGGCTCCCTCAAGGTCGATAGCGTTGCCTCCATCTCCGACCGCGAGGTCAAGGTCTATGGCAAGCACGATTTCGAGGGCCGCACGGGCAAGGACCACAGCGACCGTCTCTTCGAGGCCAACATCTTCGAGACCAAGAACAAGCCCAACGAGTACGTTGTCACCTTCAAGAAGGAGGGCAAGAAGCTTGTCACCGGCAAGCCCTTCTCCGAAACCCGTTCCACAACCTACATCTACGAGGAGTAATCCCTTCCTTCATTCCTTTTCATTAACCCTTTAATCCCCTTAATTCCATGAACTGGCTTTATGTAATCATCTTAGGCATCGCCGCTGGCTACATTGCCAGCCGCATCAAAGGTTCGGGCGGCAATGGCTGCATCCTCGACCTCATCCTCGGTGTCATAGGCTCTGCCGTCGGCGGCTGGATCTTCGAGCTCCTCGGCATCAACACCACAGGCTACGGTTGTCTCGGTCAGCTCCTTGTCGCTGTCATCGGTGCCGTTGTTGTCCTCTGGCTCTTCTCCACCTTCTTCGGTAAGAAGAAATAAGACAATACCCCCCCCTTACAATAAAACGTGTCAGATTCATCATCTGGCACGTTTTTTTCTTTCCGCTTCATTGGTTCTAATTCGAAGCTCAGGGATTCTTTCGGAAGATGAGCTTCATCGTTTCGGGATCGAGGGGCAGCATGGTGGGGAGCTTGAGGGATTTGACCATGTGGAGGGTGCCCTGCTTGTATTTCTGGAAATGATCGGTCTTCAGGTGGTTCTGATAGGCTTCGTCGGAGGCGTAGATCTCGAGGATGCGGATCTGGGTGGAGTCGTCGGCGCTTTGCATGGGGAAGAGGCAGACGACGCCCTTCTCGCGTTCCACACTGAGGCGATCGACTTCGTTGGCGAATGCCAGGTACTCCGAAAGGTACTGGGGATAGACTTCGATTTCGGCAATGCGTACAATCATGTTTTCGTGGGTTAAAGGACTTGTAAACTCTTCGTCGGTTACTTTGCGCAACTGCACGGCATGCTGTTCGCCGGGAGCTATCTCGCTGACGGTCATGCATTCGGCTGCACTCCAGGGTGTGGCTCCGTTCCAATGGCGCACGTTGGGCGCTGTGGTCACCACGTCGCCCTTGCGGAGCAGCTGCTTCGGCTTGCCCTCCTCCTGGTAGTAGGCTTCGCCACTGAGCACCATAAGCACTTGGGTGGCGTTGGGGTGATAGTGCCAAGAGTTGTGGCTTCCCTGTTCAAAGAGGAAGTTGGTGGTCATCTGTCGTTCGCTGCGGCTTAGGACCGAGATGTGGACGGTGCCTGTGTTGAACTCGGCCGGGGCGATAAACTGGGTGGGGAAAATGGTTTGCGCCGAAGTTTTAGTAGAAAGGAGAAGCAGCGCAGAAAGCAAAAGGAAAGACAGTCTTTTCATCTTCAAAGGTCATTAAACAGTTGTTGGGCATTCTGGTAGAGTATCATCTCGCGATAGGGAGCAAGGTCGGGCTCCGTGGTCAGGTACTGTTTCATCCTCGCGAGGCTCTGGGTGAGCACCTGCGGAGCGACGTAGGGATAGTCGGAACCGTAGAGCAGATGGTCGGGCGTGGTGATGGTGAGCATCATGCGGATAACTTCGGGCGAATGGGCACCCGCCAGGTCGTAGTAGAGGGCGCGGAGGTTAGCCTCCCAGTCGATTTCGCCCACCAGCTTGTTGGCCTGCATCACGGCTGTGAGCGACTTCATGCGGGGCACGGCCAAGGGCAGATAGGCACCGCAATGGGGAACCACCACCTTGACGTTGGGATAGCGTGCCAGCAGGTTGCGGCTGATCATATTGGCTACCGCACGGGTCGTCTCGGACAGATACTCCTGCATGGCGAGGGGCGTCTGGGCCATCACTTCGCGACTGATGGGCTCGGGGCGATGGGGGTGGAGGATGACGACGGCGTGCCGCTGGTTGAGCACGGCGAAGAGCGTGTCGAGCTTGGGCGCACCCAGATACTGGCCACCGGCATTCGTTGCCAGCTTGATGCCGTCGGCACCCAGTGTGTCGAGGGCGTATCTTACCTCCCGGATGGCAGCATCGACATCAGGCAGGGGCAGGGCGGCACAGAACAGGAATCGGTCGGGATGGCTGCGCTTGATGCGGGCGGCAGCTTTGTTGGTAGCCCGGATGATGCCGGCTGCGCTGCTGCAGGCTTCCTTCCTGTCCGATGAAGGGGCGGGAGAGAGGCCCGGCTGGGGAGCAGCCAATGTCAGCACGGAGGTCTGCACACCGGCTTCGTCCATCCACTGCAGATGACTCTCCACGTCGTATCGCGGCAGGGGGAATCCCTCGTCCAGCAGACGACCTTCCTGCTCCAAGGCAGACACGAACTCGGGAGTGATGATGTGGCTATGCACATCCATCACGCCCTGGGCGGATGCGGCTGTGGCTGTCGAAGCGACCAATGCGGCTGATATGATGGTCTTTAAGTTCATGATAATCCGTTTTGTTAGTTCACTTCTATATAACAATAAATGTGTTCATTGATATTTTGTTTCAATGTCATTTGTTATATCTCGCTTTTGTTTTTTGACGCTGCAAAGGTAAGGCTTTTTTTCGAATAAACAGCTACACATTTTGAGTTTTTATTTACACATTTTCCCGAAATCGGGTTCTATCGTCGGAAAAAGCGTATCTTTGCCGCGGGATATGAACCAAAGAACCAAAATTTTGTTTCGATTATGACCGTAGAAGACTATCTGTAAACCATGAATTATATATCGCAGGAACTGCTACTCCGTGACAAATGACCATACTTGTACACTGTACGGAGGAAGATCGGGATAGATGTAGCACTGGCCATTGTTCATGGGGCAATGAATGGGATTGTACTGACGTTGTTCCTCAGGGTTGCTAAGCACCAAGGAATAATTCCCGGACTGGCACGGAATCTGGTAGGCCGAATAAGATCTGTCACTATAATTGAAGATGAAAATGAGTCCTTGGCGCTCAAAGGCAAGCACTTGGTCACCGGGGTTCGAAAGGAGTAGCTTGATGGGAGTTTTCCTGAAGTTGGGAATGCCCAGAATGAGTTTCACGATCTGACCATTCCACCGATTCAGATCTTCGTACCACAGGTCATCACGATCCACCAGGTCCCACCTGCGACGCGCATGCTTGTAGGACCACTGGTTACCCTCGCGGGGGAAATCTATCCATTCGGGATGTCCGAATTCGTTGCCCATGAAGTTCAAGTAGCCACCATTGATAGTAGCCATTGTCATAAGTGTGATCATCTTGTGCAAGGCGATGCCTCGTATGGCTCTTGGTGTCTCGTCCCCTTTGCGGAAATGCCAGTACATGTCACTATCGACAAGGCGGAAGATGAGCGTCTTGTCGCCCACCAGTGCCTGGTCGTGGCTTTCGACATACGAGATGGTCTTTTCCTCCATGCGTCGGTTCTGCAACATCCAGAACATTTCCTCGGGGTTCCAATCCCTCGGTTCTTTTGTCTTCAAAAGACGTATCCAGTAGTCAGGTATTCCCATGGCCAGTCGGTAGTCGAATCCCATGCCGCACTTACTGATGGGTGATGCCAGTCCAGGCATTCCCGACATCTCTTCGGCTATGGTTATGGCCTTCGCATTGACTTCATGGATCAGTTGATTGGCCAGCGTTAGGTAGCAGATGGCATCACCGTCCTGGTTCAGATTGTAATAGTCGGCATACGAGGTGAAGTCCTTGCCGAGACCATGGTCCTGGTAGATCATGGAAGTGACGCCATCAAAGCGGAAGCCATCGAAGCGGAATTCCTTCATCCAATACTTGCAGTTGCTGAGCAGGAAGTGCACCACATCGTCCGACCCGTAGTTGAAGCAGAAGCTGTCCCAAGCAGGATGCAGTCCGCGTTGTCCATCGTGGAAGAATTGCGTCTGCCTGCCGCACAACTGACCCAGTCCTTCATTTGTATTCTTCACGGCGTGACTGTGCACCAGGTCCATGATTACAGCTATTCCCCTCTGATGCGCCTCGTCGATGAGTTGCTTGAGTTGCTCGGGAGTGCCGAAACGACTGCTTGGGGCAAAAAAGTTGCTGACGTGATAGCCGAAACTGCCATAGTAGGGATGTTCCTGTATAGCCATCAGCTGTATGGCGTTGTACCCCAGCTTGGCGATGCGCGGAAGGACATTCAGCCTGAACTCGTCGTAAGTGCCCACGCGTTCCTCGTCGGTGGCCATTCCTATATGACATTCGTAGATCATGAGAGTCTCCTTCCTTGGCTTGAAACTCCTGCACTTGAAGTGATACGCTGCATCAGGTTCCCACACCTGTGCCGAGAACTGCAGGGTAGTGGGGTCCTGCACGACTCGTGTCGTCCAGGCTGGCAGTCGTTCGCCGCACCCCTCGGCCCAATATACCTTCATCCGGCACAGTTGTCCATGTCGGAGCGTGTCAGATGGCAGAATCAGCTGCCAGTCGCCATGCACGTTGATTTGCTTGAGGGCAAAATGCTCGTCCTCCTGCCAGTTGTTGAAGTCTCCAATCAGGAAGACTTTCGTTGCATAGGGTAGCCACTCGCGGAAGGTCCACGAGCCGTCCGTTGCCCTGTGCAGTCCGTAATACATGTAGCCGTTGGCAAAGTCGGAGAGTTTGCCGTCGTTGCCCGTCAGTCGTAAGCGGCGAAGTTGAAAATACTGGTTTCGGCCTTCGATAGCCTTGCGATACTTCATCAGTTGTGGTTCTGATGAGAAAAGATGTGATTGATGATTGCTTTTTTTCATTCTTGTTGAATTTTTGTGCAAAAATAGGCAATTTAAGACAATAATGGACAAATGAAATGCTCAAATACTGTTCTAAAATGCCAAATGCCGAAAATAATTAGCAATTTGGAACAGTATTTGAGCGGTTTGTGAAAAATTTTTGCTATCTTTGCACAGTCAAAAACAAGAAATCAGATGCAAACCTATAGTTTGGCAGGGACATCGGGCATCGTCCCGATTATCGAACACGAGGCACTCATTGCCCGAAGTGCTGCAGAGGTCGCCGAGGCTGTTGCCTTGTTGTCCTACCGTTGTACCGTGACCATTTATGCGACGCAGGGAGAAGCCCTTTGGGTAAGCGATCGCGAATCGGTCAGTTTGAACAAGGGGGATCTGCTGATCCATCATCTGGCCAATGAGCGATGCGAACTTATTCCCGAAAATGATTTCGGCATGTTTGCTGTTTGTGTTTCGTCGGAGTTCAATCGCCAGTTCTCGCAATCGATCAAGATAAGTTGGAAGGTAAGGCAGGCGTTGATAACCAATGCATTGTTTCATCTTTCGGCAGAGGACAGGCGTCATGTGGACGAGAATCACAATTTCCTGCTCATGAAGTCCGAGAGCACCGACTATCCGCAGAAGGCCATCGTCATGCGCCAACTGCTCCATCTGCTGTCCATCGAGATACTGCTGAGACTGGAACGCTATCTTTTGGATGAGAATAGGGCATCAGAAGATTTGTCGTCGGCGGGCAAGGCGGAAGTGATGTTGGGCAATGCAACATCTGCGCAGGTAATCTACAATCGTTTCACACGTTTGCTCGAGAAGACTTCGGCCAAGCTGCGCCCCGTCGGCTGGTGGGCTTCACAACTCAATATCTCGGCAAAATACCTGGGTGCAATCTGCCGCGAAGTCGAAGGGCGTTCGGCACGTGAACTGATTGCCGACTCCATTATCCAGGAGGCGATTCACCTGCTTCAGAACACGCAACTTACGGTAAAGGAGATCAGCGAACGTCTCGGTTTTCAGAATCAGAGCCACTTCGGAACATTCTTCAAGCGCCACACCGGGCATTCACCGATAAGGAATGTCACGGTATCTTGATCTTATTTGACATTTTTTTTTTGGATACCTTTCGACTACATCGTGTATCCGACGGTCAGCATGATGCGGTTGACCTTCGAATCCGTGTTCTTCGCATATTCCGTGAAGTCCGAATTCACACGAACGCCCGCGGTGAAGTTGAGGATGTTGAAGTTCAGGCCGAGGTTTGCACCGAACTGGAAACGACGCGCCTTGACCTCTGAATCGAAATAATCGACATCCAGTTTGGATGCATCGTCCTTTCCTTTGGCGTTTCCATGGATGTTCAGTCGGAAATTCACGCCGATGTAGGGCTCCACGTTGAATTTGCGGTGTCCCAGCTTGTAGGAAAGATTGACGGGTACAGCCAGGCAGGCCAGACGTTCCTCAATGTCGTCTTCGGTTGTTCCCTCGTAGATCAGCTCGCCGCCAAACTGCAGGAACAACGGGACCGTCTGCTTGGTGATGTTGTATCCGAAGAGCACACCGGCATTGACGCCCTGGTCGGACACCCCTTCATCTTCTTCGAAGAACGTGAAGCACATGCCGGAATAGAGTAGGGCATAGTGGTCGGTAATGGATTGTGCCTTCAATCCGCCGTTCAGCGTGGCAAGGATTGCCAGAACTAACAAAACTGCTTTTTTCATAGTAATATAACAAAAATTTAAGATAATTATATGTGGTTTTTTAACATGCTCCGAGCTTTGCTCGCGTGGAGCGAAGCGTAACAATTATCATGAATTTTACATGAATTATTATTTTGTAAATTGGGAAAAAAGAACGTGCAGGAAATACATGTTAATTCGCGATAATTCGTGTTAAAATATAAAAATCTGCTGCAAATATAGTTTGTTTTTTTGAAAAACCAAAGCTTATTATCCCGTTTTTTCAAATTATTCCTTCGAATAATGCATTTTTATCCTTTTCCATACAGCTGATAACGAAAAAGTCATTATCTTTGCAGCGAAAAATTACCTCTAAATGTAAAGCACTATGAAAATGAAATCATTCAGTTTTGCCATTTCCGTGGCACTCGGCTTCAGCGTCCTGACCGGATGCAAGCAGGAGAAGACGCAGCCCTCCACCGTCTGCAACGACGACGGGACAGTCACCTTCTATTATTCCAACCCAAACGCCAAGGACGTGCAGGTCGATGTGCAGTTTGCAGGGCGCAACCCCATGCAGCGCAATGCCGACGGCCTGTGGACCGTCACCCTCGGACCTGCGGCTCCCGACATGTATCCCTACTGCTTCGTGGTGGACGGCGTCAGCGTGATGGACCCGCAGAACCCGCAGTATTTCCCCAATGAGGGCTTCAAGAACAGCCTGCTCGAAATCCCTGCCACGTCCGGTTCGCTCGCCCACGACATCAAGGACGTGCCCCACGGACAGGTCGAGTATATCCACTACTATTCCAAGAGTCTCGGCGGCACCAACAACGCCATCGTCTATCTGCCGCCTTCGTACTACGACAAGGGTTCCTCTGCCGAGCAGTACCCCGTGTTCTATCTCATCAGCGGCACCACCGACACCGAAGAGGTCTATTACAAGGTAGGACGCATGAACTACATCCTCGACAACCTTGTGGCTGAGGGCAAGGCCAAGGAAATGATCATCGTGCTGCCCTACGGCAATCCCCTCAAGCTGCTGCCCACGCCTCCGCAGGACCCGATGGGCTTCGGGATGGATGTGTTCGGCAAGGACCTGGTGAACGACCTCATGCCCTATGTCGAGAGCCACTACCGCACCATCAACGACGCCGATCATCGTGCCATCGGCGGCTTCTCGCGCGGTGGCAACCAGGGTCTTTCGTGCGGACTCATGAACCTCGACAAGTTCTCCTACCTCTGTTCCTACAGTTCCTTCACTTCCACCACCTTGCCCAAAGTCTATGACAATGCCGCCGACACCAACAGCCGCATCCATCTGTTCTGGCTCGGCGTGGGCACCGACGACTTCCTCTATGGCACGGCACGCGACTACATGGAGTTCCTCGACAAGAAGGGCATCCGCTCCGTGAAGGAATACACCCACGACAAGTTCGGCCACACGTGGATGAACGCCAAGTACTTCCTCGACAAGACCTTCCGCCTGCTCTTCAATCCCGAAGCCTCCGAGGAAGCCATGCAGAACGGGCAACCCGCACTTGCTGCCACGGGCAAGGAGCAGGCCTTCACGCCGAGTGTCATGGCACGTCTGTTCCCGCGTCCCATCATCTCGCCCGACTTCGTCGCCGAGGGCATCACCTTCCGCATGAAGGCACCCGATGCCCGTGAAGTGCTGCTGCAGACCGAACTCGACGCAAAGCCGTTGGCGATGCAGAAGGACGAGGAGGGCGTTTGGAGCGTCACCCTCACCGACCGCGGCACCGACGTGTTCAAGTACTGTTTCCTCGTCGATGGCACGCAGGTAGCCGATCCGAGCAACATGTATCTCTCGCCCGACAAGGGATTCAAGTACAGTGTCTGCAACAATCTCGCCAATCCTTATAGCCTGGCCACCATGGGCGACATCCCGCACGGAAAGGTCTGCTACGACCTCAACGACAGCAACCATCCTGCCACCTACTGTCCCCCGACCGGCAATCCCGCAGTCCTCGTGCGTCTCGTCTATGGCGCCGACGACACTTCTGAGAGCTGGTTCAAGGTAGGTGGTGCCGATGCCATTGCCGACAAGCTCCTCGCCGAGGGCAGGACGCAGCCCTGCCTCCTGGTGTCCGATGCTTCAGCCAAAGCCGATTCGAACAACGCCGACCTGAAGGTCTATACCCTCAAGGCTTCCGACTACCCGACATGGCCCGAGCGTCGCAAGGCCCTTGAACAACTCCTTCTGAAGATCAAATGAGCAGCTCACCATCCATCTCACTTCAACCTTTGCAAGAGGATGACCGCGAGCAGTTCATCCTCGACCTTCAGTGGGCATTCCGATATGGGGCCCAGATAGAGTTCGGCATGCGCGACGACCGCACCGAAGAAGGTTCGGAAGTCATTTCGCGCACCACCATCGAGCGGAGCATCGATGGCGAACGTGCCGAAACCTACCGCATCGTTCTCGATGGCAGGTTCGTGGGCGGTGTGGTACTAAGCATCGACCAGGGCGAAGCGAAGGGCGAGCTCGAGTTGCTCTTCGTTTCTCCCGAAGTCCATAGCCGGGGTATCGGAAAGGCAGTGTGGCGTGCCGTCGAGGCAATGCATCCCGAGATCCGCATCTGGGAAGCCATCACGCCCTACTTCGAGAAGCGCAACATCCATTTCTATGTCAACAGCTGCGGATTCCATATCGTCGAGTTCTGGAACAAGTATCATCATGGTCCCGCCGTGCCCGACGAGGAAAGCGGAAACTGGAGCGAGGACGATGAGATGTTCGTGTTCCGAAAGGTCATCGATCAGTGAGCGGATACCACCCACTTCTTCAAGTCTTCTTTCGAAGCACGGTTGAGGAGCTTGCCTTCCTTCCAGTTGACATTCGGATAGGTGGCCTTCAGGTCTTCGCAGGCTTTTCGGATGCCGCTGCCACCTGATGTCGCAAAGGGGATGACGGTCTTGCCCTGGAAGTCGTAGGACTCCAGGAAGGTGTTGATGATCGTGGGGCAGGTGTTCCACCAGATGGGGAAGCCGACATAGACGACATCATATTCATTCATGTCAGTGAGCTTGCCGATGATAGCGGGACGCGATTTCTTATCCTGCATCTCCACGCTGCTGCGACTCTGCTTGTTGCGCCAGTCGAGGTCTGCATCGGTGTAGGGTTGTGCCGGCGTAATCTCGTGCAACGTTCCGCCCGTCACCTCAGCCAGTTTCTGAGCAACGCTCTTGGTTGTGCCCGATGCCGTGAAGTAGGCTACCAATACTTTCATATCCTTGTTTTCCTTTGATTTGTTTTCTTGTGAAAACGTGCTCTGGCCTATCATCATGAAAGCCATGAGCATCACGAATAGTTTCATTTTCATACTACAATGATTATTTGTTTCTACTTGCTGCCACCCAGACGGGCTCTTCGTTCATGACGGGCTTGTTGACAGCCATCACGCCCGAGAGGTTGTGAGGAACGTATGGCTCCTCGAGGTAGCGGATGTCGTCGGCCGAGAGACGGACGTCAAGTGCCTTTACGGCTCCTTCGATGTGATGCAGCTTGGTGGCACCCACGATGGGCGACTCCACCTTGGTGAGCAGCCAGGCCAGCGAGATCTGCGTCATCGCCACGCCGTATCGGTCGGCGAGTTCGACGACACGCTCCACGATGCGATTGTCCTGCTCGGCGGTAGCATCATACTTGAAGTGCATGAAGGAGTCCTTCTCCTGTCGCAGCGAAGTCTCGCCGGGGCGCTTTGCCAGCTTGCCGGAAGCCAGGGCGCTATAGGGCGTCTGCGCAATGTTGTCCTCACGGCACAGGGGCTGCATCTCGCGTTCCTCCTCGCGCATGATCAGGTTGTAGTGGTTCTGCACGCTGATGAACTTTGCCCAGCCGCGTTTCTCAGCCAGGGCATTCATCTTCGCCAGCTGGTAGGCATAGGCATTGGCGATGCCGATGTAGCGCGCCTTGCCCTGGCGTACAGCCTCGTTCATACCTTCCAGAATCTCCTCGGCAGGTGTCTTGTAGTCCCAGATATGGTAGATGTAGAGGTCCACATAGTCCATGCCCAGGTGCTGCAGGCTCAGGTCGATGTTGTTCAGCACATGCTGACGGCCATCTATGCCTTTCTGGATCTCTTCCTCGGTGCGGGGCAGGAACTTGGTGGCGACCACCACCTCCTCCCGTTTCGTCATGTCGCGCAATGCCCGGCCCACATATTGTTCGGATGTTCCAAGCTGATATGCGATGGCGGTGTCGAAGAAGTTTACGCCCAGGTCGAGCGAACGGCGGATGATGGCACGTGTGGGTTCCTCGCCGATGGTCCAGGAATGCTGTCCGATGGTGGAATCGCCGAAGCCCATGCAGCCCAGGCAGATGCGCGAAACGCGCAGGTCGGAGTTTCCAAGTTTGACGTATTGCATAATTGTCTTTGTTAAGTAACTATTCCATACTGTGTTCCCACCCGCCGCGGGTGTCGATGCCGGTGGCATCGGCGAGAGCCTCGAGAACGGATACCTCCTCGACGGTCAGTTGGATTCGGGCAGCTTCGGCTGCCTCGACGACGTGACGCTCCTTCGTGGCACCGATGATGGGCAGCGTACCCTTGGCGATGGCCCAGGCGATGCCGATCTGCGAGCAGCTGGCGCCATACTTCTGTCCGATGGCGGTCATCTTGCCCGTCAGAGCCTCCAGCTGTTCCAGCACGGGGTTGTATTTCTTGCCACGGTCGCTCTCGGCAGGGAGCGGGTTCTCCTTGTTGTATTTGCCCGAGAGCGCGCCCTGTTCCAGCACCATATAGGCCCAGAACTCGATGCCATTCTCCTTGCAGTAGTCGAGCACGCCACCTTTCTCCGACGAACGGTAGAGCAGCGAGAAGTGGTTCTGCACGGCACTCACCTTGAATCCGGCTTCGCCAAGGATCTCGTTGGCACGACGTATTTCGGCGATATTGTGGTTCGAAACGCCCACGCGCTTCACCTTGCCCGACTTCAACAGGGGAATCAGGCCGGGCGTCCAGCGCTCCACGTCCATGGGGTTGTGGATCCAGTAGATGTCGATGAAGTCACAGCCCATGCGCTCGATGGAGGCATCGGCCATCTTCTCGACCGAGTTTTCGTAGATCTCGGCGATCTGAGGGGTGAACTTGGTGGAAATCTGCACCTCCTCGCGCTTGTACTGGGCGGCGAGCTGTCCGAGAATCTTCTCCGATTCGCCCATGCCGTACACGGTGGCGGTGTCCCACAGGTTCAGTCCGGCCTTCATGGCTGCGTCGAACACGGGTTTCAGGTTCTCGATGTCAGTCTTGCTTCCAAAAACGGCGTCTCCGCCGAATGCTCCTGCGCCCCAGGCCCAGGTTCCTAATGCAATCTTGTTCATAGTTCTTCGTTGTTTTGATTTGACGGTGCAAAGGTACGGCGAAATTGGCAGAAACAGCCTAATCGATTTACGGATATATCAACCCATTTTACGGAATTTGGGGATTTCGGGCTTTTTTTGTCTGCAAAAAGTGCATTTTAAGCTTCGCTCGAAGGTCCTTTTCTTCGAAAAAATCATCGAAAATTTGGTTTTTTACGCATTATATCGTACCTTTGCCCCCGATATGGAAAAGATTCTACGGGTCCAACACGTCAACGACTATGCCCGGTACATCGGTGCGCCGGAGCTGCATCCGCTCGTCTCGGTCATCCACTACGACGAGCTGGAGCACTGTCGCCACTCGTTGAACAACTACGACGTCTATGCCCTGTTCATCGGCGATGAGGAACTGGAGGATCTGTCGTACGGGCAGCTGCAATACGTGCTGAAACGTCATGCGCTGATGTGTGTGGCACCCGGACAGATAGGCGGGAAGACCGACATGGGGGAGGAGATACATACCAAGGGATGGGCGCTGCTCTTCGACACCGAACTGCTTCGCAACACGGAACTGGGCCGCCGCATGGCAGGCTACCATTTCTTCTCCTACACCACCAGCGAGGCGCTGCTGCTGACGCCCGAACAGCGGCAGAGCATCGTTGCGCTGCTCGAAGAGATCCGCAGGGAGCTGCTTCGCGAGGAGGACAGCCACACCCTGCGCATCGTCACCTCGCAGATTGAGCAGGTCCTGGAACTCGTGGCGCGTTACTATGCACTGCAGCTCTCCACGTCGGCCACTTCAACCAACTCCGATCTGCTGCCCCGCTTCGAGCAGCTGCTCCGGAAATACTACGACGACGGCCTGCAGCAGAAGTTGGGGCTTCCCACCGTGAAATACTGCGCCCGGCAGCTGTTCCTTTCGCCCAACTATTTTGGCGACCTGATGCGCGAACTGACTGGCGAATCCCCTGCCTCCCATATCCGGCGCTTCGTCATGCAGCGTGCCCAACAGCTCCTGATGGGCGGTGCCAACATCTCGGAGACGGCAGAAAGTCTTGGTTTCGACTATCCGCAGCACTTCACCCGCCAGTTCAAGAGGCACTTCGGAGTCACTCCCTCTGACTTCATAAGGAAGTAAATTGAATTTTAATTTTTCAATTTTTCAATTTTTGATAATTGCCATCCGTTCCCTAAGTAATTCCGAAAAAAGACGAAAAGACGAAAAAGAACGAAAAATGGGAACGGGAAGAAGTATTAATTCATGAAAAATTCGTGATCAATTCATGATAATTCGTGTTTTTTAACACTATCAACCTCACGGCCATCACGATGCAATCCGCGATGATGTGGAATATGCTGTCGGCCCGTGCGATGCTTATGCAGAATGGTGCGTTGTATGCTCGCGGCCGTGAGCGGACAATGCTCGATTTTCGTAAAATATTCGTGTGGCTGAAAAGATGTGCCGCGTGATTGGTGCAAAAGAAATCCTGCTGCGGAATGAACGATTTGGATGCCGAAATAATCATCTTTGCTGCCGTGACGATGCAATCCTCCGATGCGGAAACACACTCCGAGCCGTGCGGATGCACGGCACAAAAAATATGCGCTTTCCGCAGGCCGGAACGATGCGCAGACGCGATGCTGCACAATTCTCTCCGACGGCCATCGGGATGCATGCGAAAACGGAGGAAGTATTCTGCTGGCCATCAGAATGCAAATGTAAGGCAATCTAAGCCTGTAGCAGCCAAGCTCCTACATCGACCTGTATTGGTTTGATAAGGCGTGGAACACGTTCCGCCAATCCATTGAAAATGAGCAGCAACCCCCATAGGCTGCCGCTCATTTGTTTTTGTAAGAAAATTAAAAAATTTAATTATTGAAGAATTAAAATTAAATTTAGTGCATCACGGTACGTCCTTTCTCTCCCTGTATTCGGAAGGGGGCATTCCGGTCCTCTGTTTGAAGAAGCGGCTGAACGAGGTCTGCTCGCTGAACCCCGGAGCGGAGGCCAGTCCTGCTACAACCAGTATAATTTTCGGGAGATAGCTGCTGATGGTGTGTGCGAAGAGATGTTTCTTCTCGTCGTGTGCCCAAAATTTTCCGTTTTCACAACTGTGTGCCATAGTCCATCTTTTTTTTAAATTTATAAATGTAAATCCAACGGGGTCGTCGGATTGCTGAAAACAAGCGATTTAAGGGATTTTTCTGCGGTTGATAGTGTTACTTTTGCAATTTTGTGAATCTACTTTCCGATTCTTTTTTTAATTAACAAAGCGATTATTGAGAAACCAAGACTTAGAAAAGTGACAAAGTATTTCAAAAGAGAAATGACAGCAAAAGTTTCCAAATCCCTACTAATATTATGTGCGTACATCAATCCATTAAATACAACCGACATAATAACAGCGAATATCGTATTTGCATTGGATAGGCATAGTATTGGGATACCATCTGCATTACGAAGATTTAAGATAAACAATACACATAGCATTAAAGTAACGAAAGGAAACCCGAAAGGAGCCCCCAAATGGTATAAGAATATATAGACAAAATAAAAGACATAGTCAGCAGTAATTACAAGAATTACACGTCGTTTCTTATCATTGGGATAATTCCATGAAAGAAATAGATTGAAACCAATTGCAAAAATGCCGATAGCTACAATTAATAGATCAACATACTGTCTGATTTGATCAAAGCATGCAATCAGCAACGTGCCCAATGCGAAAGATACAAAACTCACGACAAAAGTGATGCATATAGCTTTCCTAATACTGGCACTACGGCCTTGGGAGGAGGGTGATGTGTTTGTCATATTGTTTGTGATTTTATTCTGTACATTTTTATACGCTGTGAAATATGCTCTCCAAAGAGTCTAACATACTGAATCTAATCCTTAAACCCGAAGAACTGTTTCAATCCTTTTCTCTCCTTCAGGTCGTTGACATTAAAACCATAATGCACAGCTGCTGCAAGGGTAATGACACGATTGAGGAAGTCGTCGTAGGAAAGGGCAAACCACTCCTTAGGAATATCCACGTTGATGGTTCCTCCACCATTGTGACTTCCTTCGTTCCATGCTTCATCGAGTTCAGCTTCGTAGGTCCCATCTTCCTTCTTGTTGAAGCAGTACCACTGTGCCCATTCTTCCATACCCTCCACGTAGTGGCCTTCGAAATGAGGTGCAGAGTGGGACTTGGACGAATAGGTAGGATCGCCCTTCTTAGCGTTCCTGCGATAGATCATAAATTTCTCTTTGCGCATATCCTGGTCTTTTGTGAATCTACTTTCCGACGCAGAAGTTCTTGAAGATATTGTTGAGGGTGTCCTGGCTGGTGATGCTTCGACCGAGGACGCTGTTGAGGGCGTCGATGACAGCGTGGAGGTCTTCGGCAACCAGGTCGCCGCTGAGATGTGACTGGAGTCCATCGATGACGTGCAGCAGGGCCTGGTGGGCTTCCTGCATAGCTTCGTAATGACGCTGGTTGGTGAGGATGACATCGCCCTGCGCCTGCTGCAGACGGGTGGCTCGGACGAGCACCTTGCGCAGCTGGTCGAGGCCCTGGGAGTGCTTGGCGCTGAGGAGGAGAAGACCCCCTCTATCCCCCTGCCTAGGGGGAAGACCTGCCTCGTCCGTTTGGTTGGGGGGAAGACCTGCCTCGTCGAGGGCGTGCTGGAGGAGGGGAAGGTTGGCGTGCAGGGTGTCGGAGGGGATGAGGTCAATCTTGTTGATGACGAGGAGGAGCTGCTGATCGCGCAGATAGGGCACGATGCGGCGATAGACGTCGAGGGTGTCGTGGATGCAGCGTTGGGTGGAGTCGGCGTCGGCGAGACGGGTGCCGTCGATGAGCCAAAGCACGATCTGGGCGCGCTCGAGGCGCTGATAGGTGCGCTCGATGCCCATGGTCTCTACCCGGTCGCTGGTGTCGCGGATGCCTGCAGTGTCGATGAAGCGGATGAGCTGCCCGTCGAGGAGGATGGTGTCTTCGATAACGTCGCGCGTGGTGCCGTGCACATCGCTCACGATGGCGCGTTCGTCGCCCAGCAGCTGGTTGAGGAGGGTGGATTTGCCGACATTGGTTTCGCCGATGATTGCCACGGGAATGCCGTTGCGGATGGCCTGGCCGGTGCGGAAGGTGTCGGACAAGTGTACGACTTCGGCGTCGATCTGACGGGCGGTGTCGAGCAGTTCGGTGCGGTCGGCAAACTCGACATCCTCTTCGCTGAAGTCCAGTTCGAGTTCGAGCAGGGAGGAGAGCCGGAGCAACTGGTCGTGGAGGCCGTCGAGCTTCTGGCTGACGCTGCCCTTCATCTGACTGAACGCCAGACGATGGGCGGCGGCATTCTGCGACGCGATGAGGTCGGCGACGGCCTCGGCCTGGCTGAGGTCCATGCGGCCGTTGGCAAAGGCACGACGCGTGAATTCGCCCCCTTCGGCCATCCGTACGCCACATTGCCCAATGAGCAGATGGAGCAGCTCCTGCTGGATGTAGAGGGAGCCGTGGCACGTGATTTCGACCACGTCTTCGCCCGTGTAGCTATGGGGTGCGCGGAAAAGCGAGACAACCACCTCGTCGAGCTCTTCGCCCGTCGCGGGGTTGACAATCCAGCCAAAGGTGAGGGTGTGTGTCTTTCGGTGGTCGAGGCTATGGTCGGACTTGTGGGGGCGGAAGATACGGGCACAAGCAGAAATCGCATCAGGGCCACTGATGCGAACGACGGCTATTCCGCCCATGCCCGAAGGGGTGGAAAGGGCGCAGATAGTCATAACTCTTCAAATTCTATGATTTCACCATCGGTCGGCTCGTAGCGCTTGGGGCGCTGTTCGGTGGGGGAGTAGCTGATGTCGTCGGCCTGTCGGATATGGTCGAAGTTGCTTTCGCCATTGAAGGGGTTGATGACCTCCTTCTTCTCCTTTCGGAAGAGGTTGCAGAACGACTCCCAGAGGTACACGGCTCCTGCTCCTGTCCCGTTGATGAGACGGAGCACCGTATTGACGACGAAAACGACCGCAATCAGGCCGAAGAAGATCAATACAAAGGGGAGGCAGCCGAAAACGTACATTTTTTGTTAATGGGAGTGATGGGAGGTAGCGCTAACTCCTGTTAACTCCTTTTAAAAGAGAATACTAAGGAGGAGGTAAAGGAGGATGATGAGGGCGGGAGAGGCTGCAAAATACTGGAATCCAAGGAGTGCGCTCACCAGGAGAATGACGACGGTGGAGGCGATGAGGATGTAGCGTGCCTTGTTCTCACCAAAGCTGTTGTGACCGGGCTTCACCTTGAGGCTGAACATGGGCAGCTCGCAGATGAGCAGGAAGCAGCAGATGAGCATCAGCAGGAAATAGATCGTGCCGTTGAACGCTGTGTGCACCGCGGGTATCTCGTTGAGGTAGGTCAGGCCAATCCAGAAGATGGCGTTGGCTGGCGTAGGCAGTCCGATGAAGGAAAGCGTCTGCCGCTCGTCGATGTTGAACTTGGCCAGACGAAGGGCCGAGAAGGCTGCCATGATGAAGGCAAGCAGGGGGAACCACTCGAAGGAGGGCTGATAGGTGTTGAGGATATGGAGACAGAGCACCGAGGGTGCGAGGCCGAAGGATACCACATCGGCCAACGAGTCGAGTTCCTTGCCGATGGGCCCGGAGATGTGCATGGCACGGGCTGTGAGGCCATCGAAGAAGTCGAACACTGCTCCACCAAGGATGAAAAGACTTGCCAAACCGATCTGTCCGTGCAGGCCGAAATAGATGGCCAGACAGCCGCAGAAGAGGTTGCAGCAAGTAACTATATTGGGTAGGTTAATCAGTTTCAATTAACAATTAACAATTAACAATTAACAATTGGGTTTGCAAACTCCTAAATCTTCGCCAAAGCGGTGGTGTTGCCTCGAACGGTCTGCTTCAGCTTCACCAGGATGTTGGCGTCGAGGGGCAGATAGACGTCGATGCGCGAGCCGAACTTGATGAATCCGAGTTCGCCATCCACCTCGCAGCGTTCGCCGGCTTCGTAGTAGGTGACAATACGACGAGCTACGGCACCCGCCACCTGACGCATCATGATGGTGGGACCGGCATCGCTCTTGATGACGATGGTGGAACGCTCGTTTTCGTTGCTCGCCTTGGGAAGATAGGCCTTCTTGAAGTTGCCATCCTCGTGTTCGCTGACGAGCACCTGCCCGGCGAGGGGCGCCCATTGGGCATGGACATTGGTAACGCTCATGAACGTACTGATCATGATGCGACGGTCCTTGAAATAATCCGGTTCATAAACTTCCTCGATGCATACGATCGTACCATCGCTGGGTGCAATGACATCGTGCAGCTTGTCGCCCTTGTAGTGCCTTTCGGGATAGCGGAAGAAGTTGACGATGACGCAAAAGATGATAATCAGGGGCACCATCAGCAGAATCCAAAGCCAATGTGGAGCCCGATATGCATAGAGTGTAACTGTAACCAAGACGATGAAAACGAAACAGGTTAGCAACGTGACGCTACCCTCTTTATGCATTTTCTTGGCCTTCATATATAATAATTAGCTCTATTTCGTTAATAATTTGGGTGCAAAGTTATGTTTTTTTTCGCTACTTGCCAAATTTTTCAGAAAAAAAGTGTATATTTGCAGCGGCAAATGCTAATTTTGACTGTTATACTATTCATTCGATGAAAAGAAGTAATTCGAAACGTGGTCCCAGAAGATTCGAACCGGACCATATTGAAGTCTATAGGATTGACGAACCCTGCCAGCTTCTTCCGTTCATGATGGAGAAGCTTGCTCCGAAGAGCCGGACAGAGATAAAGAGCTACCTGCAGCACGGAAACGTGAAGCACAACGGGCAGGTTACCACGCAGTTTGACGAACAGCTGCAGCACGACGACGAGGTGCTGATCAACTTCACCCGACCCTTCGCCAGCCTGAAGAGCCCGATGGCCCGCGTGATCTACGAGGATGCCGACCTGGTGGTGATTGAGAAGAAGTCGGGACTGCTGACAGTGGCTGCCGGCCCCAACAACCGCGAAAAGACGGCGCAGCAGCTCGTCGATGACTACGTCTATGCCCAGGACGGCCGTTCGCACGCCTATGTCTGCCATCGCCTCGACCAGTTCACTTCGGGCATTCTGATCTTCGCCAAGAATTCCGAGGTACAGCACCTCTTCCGCGATTCGTGGACCACCTACGTCGTGGAGCGTCTCTATACGGCCGTTGTGGAGGGATGCCCGCCGAAGCAGGAGGGGGAGGTGCGCAGCTACCTGGCCGAGAACAAGGCCATGAAGGTCTATTCGACCAACAACCCCGAGGAAGGGAAGCTCTCGGTGACGCGCTACAAGGTGGTGAAGACGACGGGAAGATACAGCCTGGTGGACATCCAGCTGCTGACGGGCAGGAAGAACCAGATCCGTGTGCACATGAGCGACCTGGGCTGTCCGATTGCGGGCGACCGGAAATATGGCGCCCAATCGAATCCCTGCGGACGACTGATGCTCCATAACAACGCCCTGCAGTTCGTTCATCCCATCACCCGCGAGAACCTCCGTTTCGAACTGCCCCTACCTGCCTGCTTCAAGCTGTAGGAGATGAAGACACCCTGACGAAGGAGCTATGAAGAAGAGACAGAAAACAAGGCCGTCGGTCATCGT